>JAGLGH010000001.1 GCA_023144115.1 Nanobdellota archaeon
ACACTACCAGTCAATAGACTGGTAGCATGCTTCATCCTTCGGACTCGGTCGGTTTTCTCAGACCCTGTTTTTTCCAATTGATGTGTTTGTTGATACAAACCCACCAGTGAAATACACTAGTGGAAAAAACAGATTTTAATAAGACACAGTCTTCAAATATCCTTTCTCATGGATATAATAGCTTGCATATGCTCCAAGCGCATAGATAATAATCAGCATCAACCTACTGCCATAATGCGGCGCAATAATAAAGCCGATAAGAAATGCTAATGAGATAACCGACCACCTGAATCTGGTTTTACCATCCTTAATCTTATAAAAAATTCTACCGACAATCATGCCTGCTAAGAATATTGTCAGATAAACCATAACCTTTGATCCTGTCAACAGCCAGTTCATCTGCATCGTGAAAAATGCCAAAATCATAAACAGTAATGCCACATATTCAAGCCAGTTGTTGTACATATCCAGAGCTTTTACCATTTTAATTCACCTTCGACAATCATTTCATCACCCTCTGCAATACATAAAACCATCCTAACACTCCAACAACAAGTCCTCCAAGAAGCAGGAGCAGCACCGACCCCAGCTGTGTAATTGGCAAAGCAAGAAATATTGCCAGACCCACCACTGTAAAAAATGAATATGCATATATCAAAGGTCCCCCTGGCATAAAAAATACCCTTGAACCGTCAAGCGGAGGAATTGGCAGCATATTCACTGCTGCAAACCATAATGAAACATAAAGTGTCTTAAGCAGAAGAACATTTGCAGGAAGATATATTAAAAGTATCTTAACTATAAATGCAAATACTATCATTGCTACAGGTCCTGCCAAACATATAAACCCATTCTCTAACAGATTACGCCCATACCTAAAATGTCCAAGCCTGTGAACATGAAGATGATGAATAAACACAGAAGGAGCTATGATAAGCCATAACCAGCCTTTTGTAGCAAAGGCAAGAATAAGCCCAACAATAATCCCAGGCCACCATAATTTTGATTTAATCTCAAAACCCTTACCAATCGCAGTGAGCCTATGCGCGCTTTCATAAATAAGCAGAACAAGGCCAGCAACAATTATTCCATTAAAAATATTCCTTAAAGTTATGAAAGAATCAAGCCCACCTTCAGGTGTAATCACCCAATCCCTGAAAGAAACAATAAATCCAATGATGATAATTGAAACAACAAGCCCATTAATCTCTTCTTTACTGAAATTAAAATATGTTTTTACTTTATCTAAATAATTAGCAAATACGACCATATAAAAGTGATTGAAGTTTAATGTTTTTAAACCTTTCTACAAAAGATTTGAAACAAATTGTTTATTCGCTCTCAAAAGTCACAGTATATATATTATGGGAATCTTTTTCTGCAATAAGCCCAATCATCTCTTCTTCATGGCCTGCGCCTATTATCCCAAGTATCTTTTTATCTGGATCCTTTCTCATAAGAAATGCAAGGTTTTTTGCCATCACTTCATTCCTTTCCTTAATCAGCACTTTATATACTGAAGGGTAACGTACCCTCACTTTGGATATAAGCTTATCTATGACTTCTTTTGTAGGCACTTTTGTGAGATCAAATTCGAGATTCTCCCTTTTTCTTAATACAACTGCCTTAAATATATCTGCCACAAAATTCCATTTCTCTCTCCATGTAAGCTCATTGGAAAATCGCTTTAATGTTATCTCTATATCCTGATCAATCAATGCAAGCGGAATCTTCTTTTTCTTTGCTATTTTCACAGCAGCCATCATCTCAGAACCTGGAGCCACGCCCACAAGCTTACCAAGCTTATTCTCAACCCATGCACCAATTATACTGAAGATAAATCCCTTGATTCCTACTCTTCTTATATCCTTAATGCCTGGACCTCTCACTTTCTTTTTGTTCATAAGAGCAATAAGCCTTCTTCTATCAAGCTCTATGGCCACAATCTCTGGCTCAAAATCCTCAAAAGCCTTTTTTACGTCCTTAAGGCTCTGTTTTGCAATATGGCTTGTGCCAATCAACCGCAGATTTCCATAATCCATAATATAGGATATATCTGTCTGACTTATATAATTTACTATATAAAATGATATCAAAAGTTTACGTAGCAAACTTCTGATTAAATATTTATTTTAATATTTTTATAATTTAACAGAAATGTTTATATATATCAACTTTATCCTAATTAAAAAAAGGTATTAGGCGGAGGGGTAAATTATGTTAAAAATGAAGAAAATTTCCGAAACATATGATATGAAAGTCTTTACTGATACAGGAGAATACTTTGGAGACGTGGAAGAGAGCATTCTCACCCACAATAAAGTATTTGGATGGCGCGTGAGAGCATCAAAAAACTCATTCCTCATCAAAGTTCTGGGATCAGCAAAAGGGGTCATTGTTCCACACCAGCTTGTCAAAAGCATAGGGGATATAATGATTATTTCTAAAGCAGCAGTGCCAAACTATTCAGAAGAAGAAAAATAAATTTTTCTTAAAGAGCAAGTGAACCTTAGCGAATTTTAGGATTCTCGCTTTATTTGCTTTGCTTATTATTTTTCCATTTAAAATAAGATATGACTCCATGCTGACCCATATCCATCAAGGCGTTGATTTTCCTTTTTGATATATTAAAATCTGTTGTTTTTACTCCAATAGTATCAATAAAAATTGTTCTGTTCCAATCATTATTATGCAAATGCTTTTTATTTGCTGATTCAGTAATATAATTCAATAAAGCAGTGGTATAATTCTTTAGATTATTTATTTTCTTAGGTACATTTGACCATCCCAGTTTATTGTATAGCATTTCATCCTTAGTATCTAATCTAAATCCTAAAGTCTCATGATTAAACACATAACCTCGACTCTTGTTATATTCAATTATTTCCCCATTTTTCTGATTGTCTAAATATTTTTTATTATCAAATATATGGATAGGATAATTCATAGTAACCCCCCCATCAACAAGGATATCTGATTTTCTATGCACAGCCTGGTAATATATTGGAATGCCCATTGAAATCCTTACTGCATCTCTTATTTCCATATCTTGTTCAGTTTCATAAGAATAGATTTCAAAGCATTGGTTTGAGAGATTTGTTCCGATTATGTAAAGTTCCCTAAATCCATTTTTTCCAGCGAGTTCATGAAGTTCCCTAAATGTTAGATTTTCTCTCCCAGTTCTTTTTTTTATTAATTTACTTATCCAATTGTAAAAATTATCTCCCTTATGCCATCCAAATCTTTTTAATAATCTTATCACATCAAAGACATATCCAAAACTATCATCTGCAAAATCATTAAAATTTATTTTAGCTACTATTTCAGATATTTCTTTTACAGAATATCCTAATGCAACTAACACTGCAGTTATTGCTCCGGCAGAGGTTCCTGCGACTCGAGTAATCTTGGGAAGCACATTTATCCTTTCCAATTCTCTCAAAGCGCCGCCATAAGCTGCACCCTTAACTCCGCCACCCTCAAAAACCAAGTTTCTAAACTCAGAATCCATTTTAAAACTCACCTTCTTTACAAGGTATTCTAAGATATATTTAAAATTTATGTTTTTAGTAAATTAGAAAATCTGCCAGCTGCCTGTAGAACATAAGGTGATTTAACTTATGGGACATAGTCCTTAGTATAGAGTTGAGCACCCATTAGCTCTGACAAAACAACCAGCAGACACGATGATAATATATATCATATATATAAATTTGACGATTTTTCGTTAATCTTAGCCAAAAATTCTTCTTCAGTTATGGGTGCAACAATTTCAAACATAGTTTTTATACCTTTTTTCAGAACACCATTCTCTGATATTTTATT
Source organism: Nanobdellota archaeon (assembly GCA_023144115.1). Lineage (GTDB taxonomy): Archaea > Nanobdellota > Nanobdellia > Woesearchaeales > JAGLGH01 > JAGLGH01. The sequence goes on from JAGLGH010000001.1 coordinate 3,826, forward strand.
GTGGATATAAGGTCTTATTATCCACCTCTCATCAATCAAAGAAAATGGGTTTATAAATATTATCGTTAATTCGGGAGAATCTATAAGCAATTTCCAATTATCTACAAGAAAATCCAGGTTCTGCTCTGAGTTTATGGTTATGATTGTCACGCTCCTGCCACTCTTAAGCCTAAACCTAATCTCTTCAGCATTAGCCAGAGAAGGCATGACAAGAATAAATTTCTCCTTTTCATTATAACTTATCTTCAGATTATATCCATCTACATCTTTTTCTATATTTGTTATCTTTTTTGGGATTATATCCCTATGCTTCTCATAATTAATTGCCCATCCCACCAAATAATCTCGTAGTCCTTGGATACTATCACCTGAGTTATACCTAACATAAATAGTTTAAATAATTTACTAAAAAAGTTTCTTACAAAAACTTTTTTTATTACTTTATTCCTACTTGGATTTAATACTCCGCTGCTCGCAGCGGCATGATCCCCAAGTTGAGTTGGAGAACAAAG
>JAGLGH010000010.1 GCA_023144115.1 Nanobdellota archaeon
TATTGACATTTCTGAGTATAAAAACAAGTTTTAAATAAACAAGCTGTTTTCTATATATTAATATGAAGATCTATTTTGCAGGCGCAATAAGAGCAGGACGAGATGATGTTGATTGGTATCATCAAATAATTGACTATTTGAAAAAATATGGTAAAGTCCTGACAGAACATGTAGGAGATAAAAACCTTAAGCCTTTTGGGGAGGAAGGTCTCAAAGAAAGCGAGATTCATGATCGTGATTTTGAATGGATGTTACAATCTGATGTTGTGATTGCTGAAGTTTCAATTCCATCTTTAGGAGTAGGATATGAAATTGCAAAAGCTATAGAAAATGGAAAAAAAGTTCTATGCTTGTATCGTCCTCAAGAGGGAAAAAGACTTTCTGCAATGATATCAGGTTCTAATAGTGTAATAAATGCAGAATATAAAACATTAGATGATGCAAAAAAAATCATTGATAATTTTCTTAAATTATATTATCCAAAATCCCATGCGCATCAATAGCATGAAGACTTTCTTCAATCTTTTTCCAGTCTTTGCCAGCAGTAGTCTTGAGCTTCATCCCAATATACTCAACCTCAGAATTAGATACTCGCGCAAACCTGTCTGCAACTATAAGACCATAGGGATAGCCTAAGAAAACAGGATCAGAAGAATTCAATTTAAGCAACCCTGCCACATCCCGGATATCATATTCTATCTTATTATATACTTCGAGCTTGAAGCAGTATTTTGATTTCTTGTCAAGCTTTATGATATAGATGTCTGCAGGATGCAAAGGATTATTGTTTTCTGCAAGAGGATAATAATACCATTCGCCATCTGGAGCAATAGACTTTAGCGCAGACACCAAGCTCCATCCAGTCTCTGTAAATAAACGTGTGGTCTTTGAAATCCCGCAGATGATAATTTCTTTTTCTTCAGCTTTTGAATATAGTTTATTAAAAAAATCAATCTCATAAGTAGCATCAGCCATAAGGTCACCATCTCTTACGATTATGTCACCGCTGCTGAACTTATCTGCAAGTCTTGATGCTATATCAATCTCAGCTAGCTTTCTTACAGCTTCGCATACTCTTGAGACTGAAACTCTATGTGATCCTACAGTTAAGGTCTTGTCAAAAGAATCAAAACTGCCTACTTTGAGATCATAATTAATTGGATAAGTCTTGATATTATAAAATATGCTATCTCCCTGCCTTGATGCAGAAGCAAGGCAATAGAATTCATATTTATGTGATTTTTCTCTAAGATTATTTTTATAGACAACCTCAAAAATCCTTATCAGATGCAGAGAAAAATCCGATGAGGCTATTATCTCATTATTTCCACCGTCTATGAAACCTATCCTCCTGCCAGTTTCTCCTATATCAAAGATTTCATAAAAATTTCTCTTATCAAGAGAATAAGGCTTATAAAAATCTGAGCCGAAATCACAGTAAGTTCCCTTATCCTGGCTTTTGATCTTTATGTCCTCAATAATCTCCTTAATTATATTATTCATTTTTGTTTTTCTACCCCTCTCCTCAAAATTTGCAAAGCAAAGTTTGACTAATTAGCCAAAAATAAACTTAAGCAAAGTCAGTATCAGTCCTGCAGCCACAGGGATTATAAGATTGTCATCTACCTGTGTGAAACCTAATCTTATATCAATACCTTCTATCACCATTGCCAGCATTGATGCTATAAACGCATAAATAGGATTGACAAATAGCATGGCGCCAAAGAATCCTACCATGCCGCCGAGCAACGTAGCTTCAAGATTTTTTTTTGAAGAGAATGGATGCTTCCCCCTACCCTTATAATGCATACCAAACAAGGCAGCAACAGAATCGCCAAGAGCTAAAATCATGATTGATGCAAGAGCAATCTCCTTACTGAACAAAAGAAGCGCGAAGAAAGCGCCAAGAGTATAGAATAATGCCCCCTTGCCTGGAAAAGCAGCCTTATGGCGGTTTCTCGCAAAGTGCATAAGAAACCAGCTTATGCCAGGTATATCATATTTTCTTGAAAGCAGAGATAAGACAAATCCAATAAAGAACAATATAGCCAGACCTTTCAGACCAATAAGATTGTATTTGATCAGTATTACAAACGCCAAACCAAGCAACACATGGAACAGCTGCCTTTTGATTTCTTTAATGAATATTTTACCCATATCCTATCATCTTCATGAGCTTTTTAAAAATCTTTGTTTTCATCTCAAACCAAATAAAAAACATTCCTATACCAAAGCCTATAAAAGAGCCTGCAAGAACATCACTAAGGTAATGCTTATCAAAATAGATTCTGCTGAATGCGACAAGCACTGCAAAGATAATCCAGAACTTTTTGAGTACAGGATATACCCTATCAAGGACTGGGATTGCTGCAAATGCTGCTGCTGCATGCATGCTGGGAAATGAATAGTCTAAAATATGAATGATTGGATAAAACTCTGTGACCATAGGTCTTTCTCTCGCTATAATCAGCTTGAGAACAAAAACAATGATAATCGCTGTCGCATAACTTGCCCATAATGCAGGAATCCATTCCTGCTTTTTCTTTATCCACAAGAAAAGTGAAGGGATTACAATAAGGACAATAAACAGGATGCCAAAATTAGTGATCCAGCTAAATATTATATCAAACAGCCTATTTCTCACTGCTCCTGCTGCTGATGCTGCCAATGCATCAAACAAAAAGCTTATTGCTACAATTGCAATAGCTAAAACTGTGTAAAGAATTACTTTTGTCTTACTTAATCCCATTGAATCAGATGATACCATTTTTGTATTATGTTCAGATTATGTTTTATGCTTTGAAGTCACACGCGACAACAGATAGACAACAAGGAAGCCAACTATCACAGCAATTGCCACTCCAACTTTATCAGGTACAGCCAATTCCTGACCGTTTATTATGCTGCATTGCAAGCGCAGGCTTCCAAGCATAAGCCCTATCAAAAAGCCCATTGTCTTCCTCTTGTGCTTATGCAGGAGATAGTTCAAGAACTTTGTAAATATGAAAAGTCCAAACAAAGCTCCAACACCAAATACAAAAATCTCTTTGATGCTTAGTGTCCGAATCATATTCACCACATACTCATACTGATTAAGCATGACCAGGATGAATGCACCAGATATGCCAGGAAGTATCATAGCTGTTATAGCTACAGAGCCTGAGAGCAATAACACCAAAAGTGAATGATTTGCCTTTAATGTACCAATCCCCACAATGATAAAACCTATGATAAAACCGATTATGCACATAAGGATTGTAGTCCCTCTGAAAGAATCCAGCTTCTTATACAGGAATACTGCTGATGCAAAGATAAGTCCAAAAAAGAAAGCATAAGTGATAGCTGTATAATGTTCCATGACATAATGTATTACATTTGACAGCGCAAGGAATGCAGTCATTATGCCAAGAGCAAGCGGGATGATTAATGCAAAATCAATTGACAAAATATTGCGCATCAGCTTCTTAAAATCAAACCTTACAAGATGCCTGATATTCTCTATATTTATCTGGGCAAACACAGAATTGATTGCCTCAATCCATCTTTGATATATTCCCACTATAAGCGCGATTGTGCCTCCAGATACACCAGGGATTATATCTGCGCAACCCATCATCAATCCTTTCAGGAAGATTATCAATGCAGCTGCTGCGCCTTTTCTATAAGTCTCAACACTCTCTTCTTTTTCCATAATCCAATCCCTGCAATTATTTAAGATTAATTTATTTCAGCCTCAGTTATTTCAACTTTACTGATTTTAACTTGACTCTTTTTACCTTCTGCCTGATATAATCATCTTTGACAACAAATTCAGCAAGAACCCCTGGCTTGAGAAACTTCCTGACAATTCTTGCGCAAATCCTACCGTCTTCTTCAAAAGTGCTGCTGTGCATCCGCTTGAATGCAGATACATGCTCTGTTGCGCTTAATGGAGGACCAATCCATTTTTTATACCTATCCAGTTTTTCATTCTTGATTATGAACCAGAACAATGCATCTTTTTTCAGTGGCCAGTTCCAGCCAGATTCAAGGACATCAAAGTCATTCAATATAAATCTTTTTTTGATGAAATCAAATGATTTCAAAATCTTGCAGCCAATAACATCATTCTTGCCTTCCTGAGGCCATATTTTTATGATTATAAGATTGTTGTCACCAGCCTTATCTTCCAGATCATTCACTGAAAGCTTTTTTTCAGCAAACCATCCATTTGAGGGATCTTTCAGGAATCCTCTTGCAGTTTCCTTAAATCTATTGTATTTTTCTATTGACAGAGCAGCAGCAGCATTCCTGTCAGGCTGCACAGGATCAATCAATATTACCGGGCTGCAAGTCTTTGCCTGGTTAAGCATCCCTTCATGCCCCATCACATCAATCTTTACTCCTGATTTCCATTGGGATACATTTTCCAGTAGTTTGATGAATCCACCAAAGTGGATGACAATCACATCAAGAACATGACCGCTGAACCCCTTGATATAACTCTCTGCACCATAGATTCCCTGAGCCTTACAGAACATCTTTGCAAGGATTATGTCATCTCTAATATTCGGCTTCTCAATCAGTTGTGATTTTACCCAATTCACATGCAGAGGGCTTGCATCAGTCACATTCACAGCCTGACTGGGGTCTGTTATCTTATATACTGGAACAAGCTCAAAATCAACACCCTTATATTCCAACTGGAAATAATCCCTGCTGCCGTGAATTCTTATAAGATTATTCCTTCTGAAAGGCTGAAGAATCTTTTCAAGCATATCTGAAAGCTTGTCATCTGCATATGACCTGCTAAACCTGAAAAATACATCGCTATCAAACCTATCTTTCAAAAATGTGCCTTTGGCAACTGATCCTCCAAGCATAATCTCAACTTTTATGCCAAGATCATTTTTTCTCTTCTTGACTCTGGATATGAATTCATTTACTATCGCCCAGACTTCAGAAGACTCTGCTTTAGAGGGCTTATTAGCCAGAAGAATGTTTTCAAGGATATTCCTTATCCTAATTTGCTTGTTTTGAGTATTTGTCTGCATTAAATTAGATTAATGCATAACCTGTATAAAAAGCTTGTTAAAAATGGATGTTCAGATGTACAAACTTTAATAAATAAGCTCTCTTTTTTAATGATATGAAAAAAATCACTGTCTTAAACAGAAGGAATCAAGAATTATCTGCGATTTTTCATAAACCAGCCAATCAAACAAATAAGATTATTATTTTTACTCATTCTTTCAAAAGTGATAAGGATACTGATTATTCGGCAGTTGATTTTGCCAGATATATTTGTAGTGAAGGATATTCATTTATCAGATTTGATTGTTGGGG
>JAGLGH010000100.1 GCA_023144115.1 Nanobdellota archaeon
TATTGACATTTCTGAGTATAATATATAAATAAATTTCACCCTTTTTCCAATTTCCAGATTGAATTTTTCAATATAATAACTATCTTGCATTATATCAGAAACCAATTCATGAAGTTTACTGGATTTATAGTATAGATGCATGGTATAATTGAGATTCTTATATGAAAAACCTTGTAAAAGTATAGGTAATTCTCCTAACACATATGATGCAAGTTTTTCTATCTGATATATCATATAAGCATCCTTTTTGATATTATCTTTGACTACCTGTATTATTTTTTGCTTGAAAATAATATTTTCATTAAATTCTTTGTTTATTTTTTCCCTTAACTGATTATATTCTTGATTTTCCTGTATTTGCTTCCATCTGAGAATATAAATGTTAATATTTTTAATATTGTTAATTTTTGAGATTATTTTGTTTATAGTATTTATCATGTCCATTCCTTTTCTTAAAGAAACTTTCAATGCTCTTTTCCTTTTATATTTGTTTCTTACTTCATAATTTACAGCGTGCAACTCATCTGGGATTATTATTAAAATACTGCTTTTTGTATGTTTATATGCTGTCAAAATATATTTTTCTATATTTTGTTCTGAAAAGTATTTATTCCCTAAGCTAAAACCCAAAAATATTTCACTGTTTTTCATCTTAGTGTAATCATCTTAGTGTAATTATTAACATTGTATGTTGATCTAGTCTTTTAGTGTCATGTGATCCACAACAGCAAGTCCAATATCCTCTATTTCTTTTTTTGTAGAATCGCGTATATTAAGAAGTTCATCATATGGAATATTACAATTATACTTTACATTCAGGTATCTCAAAAGATTATAATCAGGGACTATAGTTTGTGAGAGATGCTGTCCTGTTTTTTCAACATATTCTTTTTGCGCAGAATTATTCTGCTCCAAAAGCCTGTATAAATCTGTGCCATAATGCGGTGTGGCGATTGCTAAATTAATACGATTTATACAATCATATTGTAATATTCTATTGATAAAAGATTTATTTTCTTTGGCAGTCTCTAAAGATTCACCAGGAAGACCAAAGATAAACCCTATAGATGCACATATCTTAAGATCTGATAAAGTTTCTAAAATCGATATGATTTGTTGTTCATTATAAGTAATATTTTTATTTATTTTCAATATTTCCTGATTAATATGTTCAACACCAAGAAAAACCTGGCTGATTCCTAAATATTTTGCATATTTTTTGTAGATTCTGGAATTAAATGAAGCTATTGCTTCATTAGTTCCTAACAAAATTTTAAGCTTTTTTGGTTTTTGCTTGGCTAATAATTCAGGATAATTCCCAACACAAAATATATCTCCTGCTTCATAAAACCTGTTAACCTTGTATTTTTCCTGCAACAAATTAATTTGTTCCCAATAATCCTGCGGATTCTGAAGTCTTACGTCAGTAAAAGGGATTGAACAAAATGCGCATCTTTTTTTATATCTCACAGCATTTATACATCCCCTTATTCCTGAAACAATTGTCCAGACTTCATTATTGTAATATTGTTGATAATCTTTAGTGTGTTTAAAATCCCATAATGGCATATTATCCAGATTAAGATTGCATATATTGTTTTTTTGTATCTTCCTTCCCTTCAAATAAGCAATATTGTCAATGCAATCAAATGAAACGCCATCAGCAATTTCAAGAAAAGCTTTTTCCCCATCGCCAATCACAACACAATCAACAATGTCACTAAAACTGTCCAGTATCTGAGAATAAATTGCACTTGGATATGGTCCTCCAAATACAACTAAATTACCTTTTTTCTTTGCTTTCTTAGCATATTTAATTGCATTTCTTATGTTGAAATTTTGGCAGGATATGCCTACAATACTTTTATATGGAAGTTTTTGTAAAATTAAACTAGAACAGATTATATCTTCATTTAATATCTCAATATCTTTTCGAAAATGTGAATAAAAATCATAATATGAAGCTATAGTCTCTAAAGTACTTGTTGGCATTGGATTATATGTGTTAACAAATTCATCATCTTTTGCAGGGTTAATCAATAATATTGCCATTATTAACAAAAATATGCAACAATTCTTAAAAAGGAGTCATCACATAGATTGTGACAAATGCAAAAATATATATATAGAATAAAACTTACCTTTTAAGAATGGATGCAAATAAAGCAGCATTGCTTGGATTGTCAAAAAATGAATCAATCATATTCTCTAATTTAATTAATATGCACCCACTTTCTGCCGGAGAGCTGATTAGAAAAACAGGGATTCATAGAAACATAGTATATGATATTATCGGCAAACTAGAAAATAAAGGTTTTGTATTTACAGTTATTAAAAAAAACAAAAGATATTATTATATTGCTGATGAGAAGTTTTTTAATAATTTTATCAATAAAGAAGAGAAGAAAATCATAGAAAAAAAGAGAATCATTAAAGGACTTTTAAGTGAATTGAAGCAATATGAGAATATAGACTTAAATGCCCAAATAAATGTGATAAATGGAAAAAATGGATTAAAAATACTTTCTGATGACCTATTAAATGAAAAAAAGAATTATCTTATTTTTGGAGCGTCAGAAAAAATACTTGATGCATTGCCAAAATATTATTGGAAAAATTTTGCAATAAAAAGACAAAAAATAAAAATAAAAACAAGACTCATAGCAAGCCATAAATTAAGATGGTGGGTAGAAAAAGAACTTGATGAACAATATAATGAAGCAAGATATTTAAAAAAATTTGAGACAAGCACATGCGAAACTGTAATCTGGGGTAATAAAGTAGCAATTGTCTTCTTGTCTCCAGAAATTAAAATAATAATTATAGAAGATAAATCATTATCAGAAAATTATACTGAAATCTTTGAGTTATTATGGGAAACTGCAGAAAAATAATAAATTGACACTAAGGCATCCTTTCTAACTGCTTTAGAAGATAATTCTCATCATCTTTTTTTATATCTCCCTCAGGTTTTGTCTCTCCTTCAGAAGGTAGCTGAATCTCTTTTTTTGTAACCATCACAGGCTGCTCTGCTTCTTCCTTGATTGTGATACCCTTTGTCTCTTCTTTCAGCTTAAGCTCTATAGTTGACATCTCCTCCAGATCAAGAGTCTTAGGATCCCATTCAAGAGACACTCCATCATTCTCTGCTCTGGGGATGATATGGACCACTGCATGAGGCACAGTCTGCCCAGCTGGCACACCGTTCTGCATAAATATATTTGTGCCTTGCACTCCCATGCTTGCAAATATGCTTGCTGACAGCTTTGAAGCTATATTGAACATATGGATCACCAACTCATTAGGAATATTCTCAAATATAGGAAAATGCTCTTTTGGCATCAGCACAATATGCCCTAGAGCAGCAGGTTTAGGATGAAGTATTGCAAGCAGAGAATCATCTTCATAAACCTTTTTTGATTCAACTTCATTATCCACAATTTTACATATATTACAATCAACCATTTTTGTCCTTTGATGAGAGCAGATCTGAAATCATATCCAATGTGGGTGCAGGCTTTTTTCTGCCTTGCTTTTTCTTATCTTTCTCTTCATTTTCCTTTTCTTCTTCCCTTTTTTTAAGAATTTCTGCAATCCTGTCTTCATTAGGCTTTTCCTCTGCTTTCTTTTCCTCAGCTGCCTTTTCTTTAGGAACTTCTTCAACAACTTCTGCTTTTTTCTCAACTGGAGCTTCTTTCTTAACAGATTCTTTTTCAACTGGAGTTTCAGCAGAAGTTTCAGCAGGAGCTGCTTTAAAATGTACAATACCTCCCTGAACAGGCTCTTTCACACCTGTTGCTTTGGACATTGAAGCTGCAACAATCTCCCTTATCTCCTGCATCTGCTTTTCATCAATATCTTTTCTTGGAAGCTGCAGCTTGACATTATCACCGTCCATACGAGGGATTATATGCACCATGAAATGCTGCGCCCTCTGACCTGCTGCAGCGCCATTTGCAACAAATATGTTAGTTCCTTCTACTCCTAAAGCCCTCAAAAGAGCATGAGACAACTCCCTGGCTACAATGAATATATACCCAATCTCTTTTTCAGGGATTATTGGCATGATAGGATAATGCTCTTTTGGCATAAGAAGTATATGCCCAGGATTTGCAGGATTAATATCAAGAATAGCAAAACATATATCATCTTCATAAATCTTCTTTACTTGTACCTTGCCTGCAATCATCTGGCAGAATATGCACTGCTGCTTTTGGAACTCTTCAAGCTCTTCAGGAGACATATTCTTAATCTTTTCCTGCATGGCAGCCTGCTGTTCAGGTGTCATTTCCATAGTGAAAGGAAAAAGAGATTATTACTATTTAAACCTTTGTACAAAATTTTAAATATGTTCAATGTGAAAAGTAGTTCACAAACATAAATTCCTCTGTGTGTGGTGTGTTATTTATAAAGTTTAAAAGTAATCTATATGCTATACAAGTGTGAACTACTTTCCTAATTATTCAATCAGATCATACAGAGATCTTACTCTAAGATTTTAACTCTTTTATTTTATCAAGAACTAATAATCTTTTCTCAGCAGGTATGCTTGATCTAAACACACTCCAAAAATATCTTTCTAACCAGTTTGTCCAGGATTCATTTTGAAATTCATAAAAAAATGTTCCTACTTTCTTAAGCTCTCCTTTTTGAGAGGAAAAAGCTGGTTCTTTTAATCTAACAATTTTTCCATCAACTATAAAACTTCTTAGTGGATGTTCTTCATGCCGAATCTCAATACTATCATGACCAAGTTTATAATTAATATTAAGAAGTTTACCAATCCTTTCTCTTGTACTTTGATCTACCCTTGCAATGATTTTGATCATAATCTTATCTTTTGCAAGTTGTTCAATAACATCTAAAATAGTTGTTTTTCCTATTTTTAGATCAACCCAAGATAGATCTCCTGAAAACATCAATAAATTATTTGAAGTTTGTTTAAAAAATCTTAACAAGCCTTCTGTCACTTTATCAGTTGGTAATTTAATTGACCTGAAATAAGATGTTACTTCTTCTTCTGGCAAAAATTGGATTATATCTAACGGACTAAAATCCTGACTTCTTCTTCCAGATTCGATTTTTTTCAATATCTTTTTTTGAGCGTTTGAAATATGGACGTTTACATCTGGTTGAATAAATACAATTTTGAATGCAACTCTGGGCCCTCTCTTGAATTCTTTAGTGCTTAACAGTCCCTCTTCTTCCATTTTAGAAATATAGTTATCTATTGTTCTCCAATTTTTACTAAGTTTGAATGCTAACTCCTGAATAGAACATGGAGCAACAGTTAATATCTCTAATAATTTTCTTTTAATTTCTATTGTCAAGGCCATATAAAATGTGAGTAATATTTTATTTATAAATATTTCGAAAATATACAATTAAGTTGTATATTTTCTACTACTAAATATTAAATAAGAGTATGAACTAATAGATATTTATGATAATTGGAGGTTTATTAAAATGACAGATATTTGGGATCTTTCAGACAATAAAAAAGATTTTAAACAAAATAAAGGAGAGTACACTATTGAAGATAATTTCAAGAGTTTTCAATTGATTCAACAAAAGAAGTTTATGCAACTTGTACAAGATGAAACAAAATTAAGATTTGGGGATCTTCCAAAAACAGGTTATGGTGGTTATTACTCCTGTGTTCATATGGGGAATTATGATGAATCAATAACACAATTTCAAGACCAAATCTTTCGTTTAGAATCCTCAGCACATGGGATTCTGTGGGGATTAATAAATTATTTAGAAAAAATCCCTTTTAATTTTGAACCTAATGTGCAGCATATTCTTAGTTCTCATTTTATGTATATGAAAGAACCACCATTAAACTGGGAGCAACAAATAGCTGCTGAAGACATTGCAATACCTAAAGTGAGAGGATATATTTTAATTGAAAAGAGCGAGGATAAAATTTACGGATTGTTGACAACAAAAAGCTTTGTACATGTTTACGATGAGATTAAAGTTGGCATTTCAAAGATTCCAAGATTAAAAGGATTGAAATTAGAAGATGCAATCAAAAAATTATTTGACAACTATAAGAAATAGGGGGAAAAGGTGTGAAAATGGAAAAAACTGCTGGAGCTTGTAAAAACAGGAGAAGGTCTCACTTTGGAATTTAAAGAAATTGTATGTTCTGGTATGGGAGGTCTTGTAAACAATAAGAAACGAACTATATTTGGACATATGGTTCATTCTGAAGTAGGAATTTATTTCAGCAGGAACCCAGACTGGAGTAAAGTAAAGTATATTGAAGATAAAGAATTAAAAGATTTTATATATTCTAATTGATTCTTCAGATTTATGATATGTCTAGGCATTGAATCTACAGCCCACACATTCGGAATAGGAATAATTACAGAAGAGGGAAATGTCCTTGCAAATGAAAAAGATACTTATACTACTAAAGAAGGAGGCATAGTCCCTATCAAGGCTGTTGAGCATCATATGAATTGCTATGAAAAGGTCATTAAAAAATCTCTTGAAAAAGCAGGATTGACAATAAAAGAGATTGATATTATTGCATTCAGCCAAAGCCCAGGACTTGGGCATACATTAAGGATTGGAGCAATGGCTGCAAGATCACTCGCTGCGCATTATTCAAAACCATTGATAGGAGTGAATCACTGCATAGCCCATCTTGAAATAGGTAATATGACCACAGAATGCAGAAATCCGGTCCTATTATATGCATCAGGAGCAAATACTCAGATAATCGCCTATGAAGCAGGAAGATACAGGATATTCGGAGAGACTCTTGACATAGGAATAGGCAATTTCCTGGACTCATTTGCAAGAGAGCTTGGGCTTGGATTTCCAGGAGGACCAAAGATATACGAACTTGCAAACAAAGGCAAAAATTACATTAAGCTTCCTTACACTGTCAAGGGAATGGATGTCAGCTTTGGAGGGATCCTCACAAACCTCAAGCAAAAGCTGAAATCAGGACAATATTCAGAAGAAGACCTTTGCTTCTCAGTGCAGGAGACTGTGTTTGCCATGCTTCTTGAAGTTGCAGAACGGGCTATGGCACACTGTGACAAGAAAGAGCTTCTGCTCGGAGGAGGAGTTGCATGCAACAAGCGGCTCCAGCAGATGGCCAAAGAGATGTGCAGTCAAAGAGAAGCAGAATGCTTTATCCCAAAAAACGAATTTCTCGTTGATAACGGTGCTATGATAGCATGGCTTGGAATAATCGAACATAAGGCAGGAAACAGAACAAAAATAGAAGAAAGCATAATTAAGCCTTATGAAAGAACAGATGAAGTTGAAGTCAATTGGAGATAATTCATTTCAAATATCCTCTCAACTCTCATTTCCAATATTTTCTTAATTGTTCTGTCTCAATCCTTGGATCGCACATCATTCTCCAAAACTTTCCTTCATCTTTAGGATCATCAAATTTATGCCAAAAATCTTTTGCTAGCGATATGTTTTTCACAGCATTGAGCATCTCTTTTGTCGGTCTCCAGTCTAATCCAAGTTGCCTGCAGATGTTGACATAATTATAACATCTCTGTTCAAGATATTTTATTTTTGCCTTTTCAAAATCCAGGCTTGTTAAAGATTCCCATATCTCTATGGTTTTCAACCCAATCTTTTTTGCTGCCTGCTTTACCTCAGACAAATCATCAACCATTCTTCCGTCTATATCTACTCTGAAAAATTTTAGCCCTTCAATAAGATTACCTTCATAATTTGAATGAGAAGCAGCATCAATGGAAAATCTGATATCTTTATAGACGCAATAGATCCTGATTCTCTTATAAGCTAAATCCTCTATTTTATCCTTCCATAACTTGACAGGTCTTAGATTTTGGAATTGTTTTATGACTAAGATATATCCTGCTCCAAATTCCTCTGATACATCATAAGGACCAAAGTTTTCATAACATATCTGTGGGTTAATATCTGAATATAATCCATAAGCAAGATGATAACACGCGTTTACTAGTTTCCCCAGCTCTTTAGCTGTTTCAGGGTCACAAGGTTTTAGATTATTGATGAATTGTCTTATCTCATCCTTTGTATGGATAATATTTTTCCCGTCTTTGGCATAGGGATCATCTAAACACCATGATTCTAGCAATGAACTATAAAACTCTGCAATTCTGACTAAATTCTCTCTCTCGACATTGGCTAATCTTGCTTTGATTAGCACTAAAATCATCTCTACTCTTATTACACTAGGAGAATGCATCTTCCTGGCTAATCCAATCCTATTAT
>JAGLGH010000101.1 GCA_023144115.1 Nanobdellota archaeon
TTCCTTCCTCAGCATATAAAGGAAAAATATCAAAACAATCAATCGGTTCAAATGTGCTTAAGTCCATCCCTGCAAATGCATTATCTACAGCATCCAGAAAAGCATCAACCCATTTCATATCTAATTACCTTCTCTTTCATTTATTAAATGACATTCACCAGATTTACCGCAGATTCCGATGAGCATTCCATCCTCAAGCACTTCTGTGGCGCTTTTTCCTGTCTTGACACATTTTGCAGCAACAACGCAGGGAATGCCCATCTCTCTACTTAGTATAGCCGGATGTGAAGTCATCCCTCCTATATCGCAGACAATTGCAGCAGCCTTTTCCATCACCATGACCATTCCTGGATGGGTCATTCTTGTAACCAGGATATCTCCTTCTTTGAATTTAGAATGTTCGTCCATATTAGTGATTATATTAACCCTGCCTAAGGCTTTTCCCTGGCTGACTCCTAAACCTTTAGCGATTATTCTATTTTTACTTTTTATATCCTGATCTAACAAACTTATTAGTTTATGGATTGAATAATTCTTTATATCTTCAGTCGATTCAATTTTATTTCTATCAATAAGATATTTATTGATATTCTCTAATAATAATGCTGTAATTGGCCACAACATCTTACATTCAATATATTGTGCCTCTTCACTAATTTGAATTGCAATAGGAACTATTAATCTTAGAGCAAGAAATTCCTCTCTGAATTCATTAGCTAAATCATCTGTATACAACCTTTCTAAAACTTTATTATCAAGATTAGATCTATGAAAGAGCTTAGGTTCTTTGTAAAAAATCACTACTTTATCCTTTGCAGTAGTTGGAGTCCTATTCTTTACAGTATTTTCTCCCACAACATTATGCTTAATAGCCTCTTTTGTTATTTCTGCCTGCAGAAACTCACAAAAATAAACATTTGCTTCTTTAACTGGCAAAAACTTTCTTAATAGCTGCCTGAATCTTAAAACTAAATCATCATAGACAATATATGTAGGACTATAATAAGAATAGAACAAATGATAGCAATCCTTTAATTTGTTTAAATTATCTATCAGGTCTGCGCTTTTTAATGAGCCTAATTTTTTATTTATTTGCTTCAGGGTCTTTATCACTTTCTTGGTGTCATGTAGTTTTCTGGACATTATACCAAAATAATTAAGCGGGTTTTTTATGAAGAAATTCACCAGGTACTCACTGCTTAACTCTTCAGGACACCACCATCTGCCTTTCTGATCAAAATATATTTCAATATCCTTTCCATAGATTATTTTACCATCTATATCAAAAGGCGAAACAAATAAGTCAAGCTCAAATCCCTTTAAGAAATAATCAGGCCTTTCACATATAAGATTCATACCCCTATGTTTTACTTTAAGTAATCTGTTTTTGCCTTCTGCTCTGGCTTCAGTCTTAAAAGAAACTATTTTGCTTTCATCTATAGTTATCGTTTTCATTGAAAAATTATCACCTCAGCAGCAGCATCCATTTTTACAATAGTGTCGCCCTTCACTTCCCCAAGTCCCTGAACACTGACTAAACAAGGGATATTAAATTCTCTGGCTATGATTGATGCATGGCAAGTTATGCCGCCTTTACTGGATAAAATACCTCCAGCATTTTTTAATTTCATTAGATTCTGGGTTACATATTCATCTAATATGACTACATCTTCTTTTGTAAACACTTTATTCTCTGCATAAACCCTTATTATTCCTTCAACTTCTCCAGGACATACGCAAGTTCCTGTTAATTTCTTCATCTTTCTTCACCTCTGTAAAACTTGTTTAATTTGAAAGCCTCTTCGTATGCTTCAGATAGTTTTTTAGCTAAATCAAAAGCAAGTCCTCTGCTATCTTCAAGAACACTTAAAGCTGATTGATAATTTCTTATCGCCCACACATCAGGAGCGATAAATCCTGCCCTGTTTTTTGTTTCTGCTTCAGTCACTATCCTTGTATAAACTTTTGGCATCTCATCTCTCATGTAATCTAACAATAAGAACCCTTTTTTCTTCATCCTTTTCTGCGCATCTTTGTGATTCCACTTTATCTTTGTCCCTAGCATTGAGCCATATTCTATAATCCCAATATCCTTCCAGAAATCAATTTCTCTTTTCAGGACACTTTTCTCAATATTTCCATTTCTATAAGAGTCTAAGTGATCCCCTAATAAATAAGATTCAATAACTGCTCTGGAATGATTATCCCCATTTATATACGCTAAGGCATCTCCGAATTCAACTAAAGTTTGCCAGGGGTATTCTAATTGGCTATGATTCTTCAATATATCAACAGCAATTTCAACAGACCTATCAGATAAGCCAGTTTTATCACTTATTTCTTTTTCCAGAATCAAAGCTCCCCTATAAGAATCAGTATCCTGATAATTGCCATTATTTTTATCCCATCTATGGAGTAATTCATTGCCTGTAATTTCTTTTAACTTGTTTCTCTCATAACCAAGTGCAATGTCATGAAATAAGGCAGCAAGTATCACACCATCTAATTGCTCCTGCTTGTTTTGATTAAATCCAAATTTTGTAGCATATTTTGGACTGCTTAATACTGCCCTACCTAAAAAAGCTGTAACATTAGCTACATATGTGCAATGAGTTATCTCTGGAAAACAATTTGGATCCATATCTGCCAAAACATTGGCATAAGCTGAATCAATTTCAATGTTTCCAGGAAACAATTCTTTAAATCCTAAAACTAATTTACTTAAAGAATCCTGATTAAGGCCTGTCTCTTCTACTGCTTTTTTGAATTTATTTATCACTTTATTTTCCTCTACCCCTCTTTTCCTATATCACTCCATATATTCTTCAACAGTCCTGTCAATTGACTTTCTTACAGCATAGCCTATGAAATCTCTTGTTTTCCTGAAATCGTCAATAGTGCCTCCAAAAGGATCATCAATATCTCCATCAATTCCAGCGTATTTGCAGATAGGAATGATTTTTGGATTATGCTCACTTTCCTCATAAAGTTGTTTTACAGAATCAGCATTACTTTTCTTCATCGGTAGGATTAGCTTAACATCATCTCTAATTCTTGTTTGTTGATGAAAATGCCATTCTGGAACCAAACCAACCTCTAATAGGGCAGTGTTTCTTTTAGCGACTTCATCTGCCATCAGATATCTTACACAATATCCTACTTTATCTTTCGCTTCAGTGTCTCCAGTTTCCACAGCAAGAGCTATTCTTTCTTTTTGTTCTATAACTTCAGAAGCAATGCTCCTTGCTTTTCCCATGTAAGTTTTATTATTAAGAGCAATTTCAATATACTCCAGTAAAAAATTAACAGGAAACTGGAATAAATCTGTCTCACACACCTCTGCTGCTGTCCCGCTGGAGTAAACCCTAATCTTATCTTCCAGACCACATTGTTTCACATAATCCTTTCCTATAGTTTCAGCAGTCGGGCTTCTCCCGCCATTGCCAGTACAGACATATTCTATTCCTATTTTATTCTTATTTTTCATTTTATCACCTCCCGATGAGAATATGAAAAGATATATAAA
>JAGLGH010000102.1 GCA_023144115.1 Nanobdellota archaeon
CTAAAGGCGAAATCATTATAAATATTTAATTTATGATTATCATTAACATGACAAAAGAACAATTATATAAAAAATATGCTAAGTTCTATGATAAGGTATATTCAAAGAGAAAATATGATGAGGAAGTTAAGTTCATTAATTCTATTGTCAAAAATTTCAGAGTCAAAGGAAAAAATTTATTGGATATGGCTTGCGGCACAGGAACTCATGCTAAAAAATTTGATGATAAGGGATTCCAAATTACAGGAGTTGATGTAAATTCTGAAATGTTAAAAATTGCCAAAAAGAAAACTAAGAAAGTAAGTTTTATTAAGGGATCAATGCAGTCTTTCAAATCAAAGAAAAAATTTGATATTATTACTTGCTTGTTTACTGCAATAAACTATAACAAAAACATTTCAGAATTAAAAACCACAATCAAGAATTTTTACAATCTTCTGAATAAAAATGGAATAGTGATTTTTGATTTAGGTTTAATCAAAGGAAAAGAAAATAAAAAAACTGGTGCTTTTTTTGATACTTATTCAGAAAAGAATTTACAGATTGCAAGAATTAGTCATTTGAGTCAATCAGGAGATAATCCAGATATTTACAATGCAAATTTTTTAATATTTATTAAAGATAAGGGAAAAGTTGACTTTGAAATTGACGAACACGAACTAGGCATATTTTCAGTAGAAGGAATTAAATCAATAATGGAAAAAAATGGTTTCGACGTTAAGATTTATGACGACTTCTCTTTGAAAAAATATACAAAGAAGTCTAAAAGACCGATTTTTGTCGGACATAAATAACTGGATTGTAAAGTGAACTTGTTCACTATCATTCACACTACGCTGTGCTCTTCGCCTAATCTTCATATTAATAATGATAAATGTCAAACAAATCCTATTATGGGTTAAAGGAGGTATTGCAAGCTTATCGCTTTATCTGTTGATGCGTTTTGTAATCAATCCTTTACTTGACTCAATGCGAATAAGTTCTGCAGGCCATATAATAACAGAGATAATAAATGCACCTATTTTAATAGTTTCAATCCCCTTGCTTTTTCTTTACTCAATTATAGGTTTTGGACTAGATGCAGTATTTCATACAGGCATAGGTTATGAATCTCTAAATGCATTTCCATTAGGTATTATATTTATGGAAGTTTTTAATTTATTTTATTTTTTCTTTATAGGAGTATTTATTGTCTGGATATATGGCAACATCAAGAAAAGGAAATAAGAGATAAGTTTATATACTACTCATCAGTTACAAGGATGATGGGATCTTATCAATATCTGAGAAAATATGCTTATGAAATAGACAATCAAAAGTTTGATTATAAATTGAATGAATACTTCACATATTTAACTGTGAAATACGTAACCAAGCCGACTTACAAATTGTTGGGAGGTAAGAGTAATCGAAAATTGTCAAAAACTGCTGCAGAAATAGCAGGTCTGGGAGTGCATGCATTAATGGCTACACCATTAAGTCTGGGTGTGTTTGCTTGGGCATGGTATGATCAACATAAAAATAAACAAAAATAGTTCATTAAGTTATTTATTAGCATCTATCTGAAAAATATTGCGCTACCCTTTGTTGAACAATTAATGCACCCAATGGATTAACAATGCTTGTGTTAAGAGAGTCTAATAATCCATTATTCTCAAAAACTGTATCTATTTCTGTGTTGAGTTGACCATCCTCACCATATTTCTGGAAATGTGGTTTTCCCTCTTGATCAATCCCACCATAAGGCGCATGGTAATGCGGTAAAAACTGCATTGCTAATGCTATACAAAAATTAGCAGACTTACAATATTTCTTTGCGACTGGTTCTGTTTTTGGAAAATCATGTTGAAGATTATCAGGATAATTATCAACTGGCATAAGTTCTTTAGCTATATAAATATCATGCCCTTTGTTTTTCCACATACCAACTAATCTTGGAATCATAATCTGGTCTATTTTATTATCTTCAAGAGAATATAAATTCTGAACACATCTTTTCAACCCTGCAGCTACAGTACCTTTGAAACCAGTATCCACTAGTAGAAATCTTTCTCCTCTTTGGATTGCTATATCATTAATTCTATAACTGGCTAAAAATTGACTAACTAATTGTCTTGATTCTACTTCTGAATCATAATATCTACCAAATTTTTGGTATACTGTTTGCAACTTCTCTAATTCATCCCCAGATTCAATAGTGCTATAGTCATCAATTAATTCTTTGGGAAATGGTTTTGGAGTTTTAATAGCTAAATCACTAATTAGCATTTTTGATCCTGGAAATAGAACTGCTTTATCTTTGATGCTTTTAGTTCCTGAATTTATCCTAAATGCATCATATAATGGTTCAGCATCACGACCAGCAAATAATATGTTATAATCTGAATAATGTTCGCCGATATGATTGACCAATTTGGCAATAATTGGTAATAATACTTCCAATTCTATAGCAATTGTAACTGACTCTTTAAGACACTGTACAGAAGAAGAGTTGTTATGATAATGTTCCATAATTATTGCAGCTTCTTCAATTTCCTCATTTCTAAATTGCATAACTTCTTCTGGCTCAGGTCTGCAATTACCTTGTAGAATCTCTACTATTCTATCAAGATTGCTTTTAGTCGATGAGATCATGAAAGTCAGTGTTGCATAGCCATTTATAAATTTTTCTCTCTTTACCACAATCTAGGGACTAATCAATAATGACAGCACCTAAAGCACATTACAGAAGGACATTCTTATAAGCCAGATGTTTTGTTCAATTTTTGATATGCTAAAAAGTAGAAGGGGCAATATTATTTGAACAAATAGATTTATTAATTATGTGAGATTTCAAGAAATTAAGATGTCACAAAGTTTTAATTTTGATGCAGTAGTATATTTTCCCTGGGCTAGATTTATAAGAAAATCTTTAGCTATACCTCATTTTTCAGTTAAAGATATTAGTAAAATATATCCACAAAAGCTAAAAGAATGTGGGTTTAAAGGATTAGTTTTTGATAAAGACAATACTCTAACAGCACCATATGTAAATGAGATATATCCGACTATTCAAGAAGCATTTGCACAATATCAGTCAGTATATGGAAATCAAATTATTATAATGTCTAATTCTGCAGGTACTCGAGATGATAAGGATTATAAAGATGCAATTCAAATTGAAAGAGATTTAGGTATTCTGGTTTTGAGACATAATAGAAAAAAACCAGGTGGACTGGATTCAGTTCTAAATTATTTCAATTGTAAATCTGAAGAATTAGTGATGTTTGGTGACAGAATTTTTACAGACATTGTTTTTGGAAATAGATATGGTATGCTAACAGTTCATACTGCTTTATTAACTGAAGAAGGAGATAATAAAGCAGCTGCAAAAGTTAGAAGATATGAATTGCCTCTTATTAAGGAATTGATAAATTCAGGTAAAACTGCACCTAATCATCCTATGTATAAATCAGAAATTTGTTTGGAAAGACTGTTGTAAAACTAATCTTACCCTTATTTCTAAACAACCTAACCTTTCAAGATTAAGGAGAACTAAAACCACCTCTGAAAAAATCCACATCTATAAAAATATTAAGGTATAATAAGCAAGTTGTAGCTAAAGTATAATCTATATTAAGACAAACCAGACTTCCTACTTATTTTATATAGAAAGATTTATTAAAAACAGTCAAATATCTTTCAATCATGACAAGAATAGCAGTAGTTGACAAGTCAAAGTGCAATCATGTGAAATGCAGTGACTTGTGCATGAAATTATGCCCTGTGAACAGGAGTGGAGGCAATTGCATTGTTCTGGGCGAAGATAAGAAGATTGTAATAGATGAAAAACTCTGCACTGGCTGCGGAATATGCGTCAATAGATGCCCTTTTGAAGCTATATCCATAATAAACCTTCCAGGAGAAATGGATAGCCAGCCAATCCACCAGTATGGGAGGAACGGATTCCATCTCTACAATATTCCTGTGCCAAAATTCGGCAAGGTTGTGGGAATAATAGGGAGGAATGGCATTGGGAAATCTACTGCTATCAAGATTCTTGCAGGCCTGATTAAGCCGAATATGGGAGATTGGCAAAAAAATGATTCAAGCTGGGATGATATGATAGCTTATTTCAAGGGTACAGAGGCACAGGGATTTTTTGAGAAAGTAAGAGACAGCCAAATCAAGATATCATATAAACCTCAGCAGGTTGACCTTATTCCTGAAGCACATGACGGCACAGTAAAAGAGCTTCTCTTGAAAGCTGATGAAAAAGGCGAGCTTGAGAAGATGGCAAAAGAGCTGGAACTTGAAAAAGTGCTTGACAGGAATATAAAAGACATATCTGGAGGCGAACTGCAGAGAGTTGCGATTGCAGCAACAGTGCTGAAAAAAGCAAATGTCTATTTCTTTGATGAACCAACATCATATCTTGACATAAAGCAGAGGCTTAAGGTATCAAAATTCATAAGGTCGCTTGCAAATCCAGAGACAGCAGTCATGGTCATTGAGCATGACCTTATCATACTTGATTATATGGCTGATCTTATTCACCTGATGTATGGTAAGGAAGCATGCTATGGGATTGTCAGCCAGCCAAAAAGCACAAGAGCAGGTATAAACATCTATCTTGGCGGATACATGAAAGATGAGAATGTCAGGTTCAGAGACCATGTAATTAAATTTGAGTCAAGAGAGCCTGTAAAAATGATAAAACAGAATCTGCTTACAAGCTGGAAGGATATTGAAGTGAAGCTGGGGAGTTTCCAGCTAAAGGCTCCTAAAGGGGAGATATACAATAATCAGGTTGCAGGCATACTTGGAACAAATGGCATAGGAAAGACATCATTTGTCAAGATTCTCGCAGAAGTCATTAAAGCAGATAAGGGAGAAATAAGCGAAAAAGTAAAGGTCAGCTATAAGCCTCAGTATATTGATACTGGCTCTGAAGAACTGGTTATGGTTGCTATCAAAGAAGCTATCAAGAAATACAATGCAGCAATAGTCAAGCCATTAGAGCTGAAACCACTTTTGACAAAGAAGCTGAATGAGTTATCAGGTGGGGAACTCCAGAGAGTTGCGATAGCAGAGTGCCTTGCCAAGGATGCGGATCTATATTTATTAGATGAACCATCTGCATATCTGGATGTAGAGCAAAGGCTTAAGGTATCAAAGATAATAAGAGATGTAATGGAATTAAGGCAGGCAAGCGCACTGGTTGTTGACCATGATATTCTTTTCATAGACTACCTAAGCACAAGCCTGATTGTCTTTGACGGTGTGCCAGCTGAAAGTGGTATGGCGCATGGACCTTTTGAGATGTCTGAAGGCATGAACATGTTCCTCAAGGATCTTAACATGACATTCAGAAGAGATGAAGAGACAAAAAGACCAAGAACAAACAAGCCTGATTCTGTTATGGATAGGAAGCAGAAGAGTGAAGGAAAGTTGTATTATGTCTGATTTTTCTTAAGTCTATTTTCTGACTTTACACTGTATGAGTTAAGTTCCCACAATATCTTTATAACTCTAAAGTAGCAAAGATAGTAATCTTTAAATACTCATTGAAATTCTCTTTGGTGAATAGCAAATATATGCCAGGGAAGTAGAAAAATGTCAATACAAACTTTATTTGATAAAATAGGAAAAGGGATATATAAGGGACTTGATAGCTATAAAAATGATAAAAGAATTAATATTGTTATTAATACAGCAATGATTTATAGTAGCCTTGCATTAGGTCCAGATATAGTAGAAGCAAATCAAAATACTAAAGAAATATGCGATATGCTCGCACCAGTTATTTCTGGAAGTTATGCACTTAGGCAAACCAGGACTGAGAGTAATGAAAATGTAAAAATTCTTGCGCAGATAGCAATTTCCGGACTCATAGGTTATGACCTTTTTAATGAAATAAATAATTATAATGGAAATATCAGTATGATACATAGCCTGGATTCT
>JAGLGH010000103.1 GCA_023144115.1 Nanobdellota archaeon
TCCTGCGCATTTAGTTATAGAAATAAAATAATAATAGTCCCGCGCGGATTCGAACCGCGGTCCCCGGATCCAGAGTCCGAGATGATTGGCCACTACACTACGGGACTGTAATTAATGTAATGAATGGGTATACGTCGAGAGAAATGAAAACTATTTTAAATAGGTTTGTATTCTTAAGCATAATGGATACTATAATCGGACAAGGTGCAGAAGCAACTATATATCTTGCTGAAAATGTGATAAAAGAAAGGCTTGCAAAATCATACAGGCTCAAAGAGATAGATGCATCTCTTCGAAGAACAAGAACCAGAAAAGAGGCAAAGTTGCTTGAGAAATTGCAGAAGATTAATTTTCCAGCCCCTAAATTAGTATCCACAGACAAGAAATCCAGAATTGAGATGGAATATCTTAAAGGACCAAAATTAAGGGACTTTCTTGATGAGAAAAACCATCAGATGCAGTGTATTGAACTAGGCAGGAAGATAGCTGTGCTTCATAATAATGATATTATCCATGGAGACCTGACTACATCAAACATGATAGTTAATGATGAGCTATTCTTTATAGATTTTGGATTATCATTCCATTCCACAAAAGTAGAAGATAAAGCTGTTGATCTCCATTTGCTGCGCCAAGCATTTGATTCAAAGCATTTTGAGATATGTGAAGGATGTTTTGCTGCTGCATTGGAAGGGTATGAAAAAGAATCATCTAATGCTAAGGAAATATTCTTAAGGCTTGATAAAGTAGAAGCAAGAGGAAGAAATAAGTGCAAGGGGTAGAATGTTCTTATCTGGTATCCTAAGATAGATTTATATATAAATTCAAATTATTTATGATTATGAATGCGCAATTATTAATCTTAGTAGCAGGGCATAATGCCACTGGTAAATCTACTCTAACAAAAGAAATAATCTCTGAATTTGATATTAACCAGGTAAATGGAGATGTGATTAGAGAGATGTTGATATCTAATATTAAATTTTATTCAAATACTCATTATTCTTATCCAAATGAAAAGATACTTTCTGCAAATAAAGTAGGTTCAATTTTTATAACTGAACTTATAAAAGAATTATTGATTCAAAAGCAATCAGTAATAATTGACGGAGTAGGAATTACAAGAGAAAGAAGAAATAAGTTTCTTGCATTAGTTAATGATTGCAATAAAAAAATTATAACTATAATCATTGAAACTATTTTAGAAGAAGATAAATTATTAATTAGATTAAAAAAAAGAGATAATAAGAATAAACAACATAGATGGGTTGAGTTTTATAAGGATATAAAAAAAGAAAAATATGAATCTATTGATGATTCAGAAGCAGATTTTATTTTAAAATATAATCAGAATAACTCTAAAGAAATAATTCAAGCAATTAAGAATATTATGCATGGAAAAATTAATGCCAAATAATTTCCTGGGCTAAAAGAACAGCTTTTATAAATAATGTCTAATTTAGTCTTAAATATGGATAATCTGGATAAACCAATCACTACTTTATTTATGTTAATGTCTGTTGATGGTAAAATCTCAACTGGTAGTACAGATGAATTTGATGTAGATAAAGATTTCCTTAAAATAAAAGGAATCAAAGAAGGGTTGCAACAATATTATGATATTGAACAAATAACTGATTTGTATTCTCTAAATTCAGGCAGAGTTCAGGCTAAAATTGGAGCAAACAAGAAACAGGAAAATCTTGTTAAATTGCCTGTTAGTTTTTTAATTATAGATAATAAACCTCATTTAAGTAAAGTAGGTATTGACAATTTTCTTAGAAAAAGCAAGAAGTTGTTTGTTATCACAACAAACAAAAGTCATCCTGCTTTTTCACGAAAGGATGCTGATAATCTTGAGATTATCTATTATGAAAATGAAATAGATTTCGAAGATTTATTCAGAAAACTAAAACTGGATTATAATATTGAAAATTTAACAATACAAACTGGTGGTACATTGAACTCGATTTTTTTGAGGAAGAAATTAATTGATAAAATTTCAATTGTTGTTGCTCCAGCTTTAATAGGAGGAAAAGATACTGCTTCTTTGATTGATGGAAAATCTATATCTTCAATTAGTGAATTAGAAAATATAAAAGCGTTGAAATTGGTTGAAGTAAAAAAACTAAATGATTCTTACATTCATCTAAAATATGATGTGATTAAAGATAGTGTTATTGAATAAAATTTGTATTAAGTGCTTTTAGATCTATTGTTTTCAAGATAATGGCATGCATATCCATTGGATTTCATATATTTAATTAATTCTTTTGATTTGCATAAAGCACCTGGTTGAAAAATAACATTGATATAAAATTTTGAATATCCTTCAGTTCCTGGTTCAGAAAAAAGATGTCCTCCAAAATGCCTTATACCATATGGATTAGCTTCAAAGTCATCCATTACTTTTTCAGAGAAATCATATACTTCTAAATCAGAGACATTAATATCAAATTCTAGTGTTTTTTCAAGTGATTTAACCATAGTGTTTGGAAATGATTAATAATTAATAATTTTAATAAAATTACCGTTTTCAACAGTATCATTATGCTTTTCCAGCATAGCCTTAAAATCAGGATAAACATCTGTAACCTGTTTAACAGCATCATAAGAGTCAATAAATTTAGGATTGATGTATCTTAATTTTGCTTTTGAATAGAAATCATAATCATTTGGGTCATTTGTTATTTCTAAATTTGGATTGAGCATTTCTAATTTAGTGAGAATCTCTGGATTATTGGATTCTTTAAGCTTATCATATAAAAAAGCATCATCCTCAAATAAATCTTTTTGTGAGATTACTTCAGAATTAAGCGCAATTTTTATAGCATCTGCCAATATCTGAAATAATGTAATCTCCAAAGGATGAGCCCACTTTGTTTCATTCATCATCAAATAATCCTCTGCAAATTCTTTTGCAATTTTTTCTTCTTTTATTATTATTTCATTATCCTTTACAATAAAACTTGAGATATATTTATTTATTTTATCATGAAATCCATAACTAGCAACCAGATCCCTGAGGGTATAATCTATCCTGTCAGCGCATAGGTCAGGAAGTGATTTTTCTAGTAATGGGAAATTAAATTCATCAAAAAGTCTCTCAACATCAAATCCATATTCCTTAAGTATAGCTGGTATTTCCGAATTAGTTATTATTTCTTTATGAAATTTTTCATGAAAATCCTGATTCTTACTTTTGAATACAAAATCTATTACATGAGAAAATGCAGTATGTGGTGTATCATGGAGCAGACCTGCTATCTGTTCCTCCAAAGAGGCATTAACCTTATTTAAGAGAATCATAACACCTAATGAATGTTCATATCTGGTAACATCTTTGCCTTTGATTGCATATTGCGATGCTCCTGCCTGATTAATACCTTTTAATCTCTGTACTGGATATGAACCTATAAGGTCTATTAATACTGGCTCTTTAATCTCAATACGCCCATAGGCCCTATCATCTATTATCATTTAAAAATGAGAACTATTTATCATTTATAAGGTTTGTTAATAATTATGCCAGATATTTTCGGTTATATCAATCTTTATTTTGTTTTTTCTCAAGATCGTCTATAGTCTGCTCTTTTTCTTCAAGCTTTTCAGTATACCTGCATTTAGGATAATTATTGCACCCGAGAAATGCGCCATAGATAGACTTCCTGACGACAAGTTTTCCTTTTTTGCATTTTGGGCAGGTCTTTTCAAGTTTTCCTGATTCTATCTCTTCCATCTCTTTTTTCGCTTCTTCTGTCTGGAACATCTTACTGGGGCATTTTGGATTTATGCATATATCCTGCGGCCGCTTTCGCTTCTTGATGATAGTCACTATTGGCATACCGCAATGCTCACAGATCTTTTTTGTCGGTTTCACCATAGCTGCAGGGATTGAAAATGTTGTATTGCAATCAGGATATTTATCGCATGCGATAAAAGTTCCAAACTTTCCTTTTCTTAGGGCCAGTTCGCCATCTTTGCAGTTAGGGCATTTGCCTACATGAGTCATCACATTCCTTGTCTCGATGTTTGCTTTTGAAAGCTCCTCTCCAATTTTGAGTTCGTTCTTCTTGAATGTGGTAAGTATTTTTGTAAGAACCTTTTTTACGTGCTTGATGACCATATCATGGGTTTTTTTCTTTTCTCTTATTTCCTGCATCGCTTCTTCAAACTCATTTGTAAGTTGTGCATCAACTATCTCTGGACAATATTTATCAAGAACATCACATGTCCTTATGCCAAGTTCAGTAGCTTGTATTGCTTTTTCTGTGATATAACCTCTTAAATAGAGATTTTCAATTATTGTTGCACGCGTAGCTTTTGTTCCAAGGTTACGTTTCTCAAGTTCCTTGATTATTGATGCTTCAGTATATCTTTTTGGAGGTTGAGTTTCTTTGTCAAGCTTGTCTATCTTCTTTATTTTGATAATATCGCCTTTTTCAACCTTTGGCAATTCTTCATCTTTTAGCATGACAAACCTGCCATATAATTCAAACCATCCTTGTTCGACAGTTCTTGTGCCTTTTGTAATAAATGGCTCATCTTTAACATCAATGATAATTTTCATTGTCTCTCTTGTTGCAGGTTCACCGAATACTGCCAGGAACCTTCTGA
Organism: Nanobdellota archaeon; assembly: GCA_023144115.1. Taxonomy (GTDB): domain Archaea; phylum Nanobdellota; class Nanobdellia; order Woesearchaeales; family JAGLGH01; genus JAGLGH01. The sequence goes on from JAGLGH010000103.1 coordinate 4,618, forward strand.
CAATAAGTTCGTAAAGATCCATAATTTTCTTGTCTTCATAATCTGGAATATGCCCTGTAGGATATATGGCTGGATGCGCAGCATCTGTTTTCTTGCCCTCATTTGGAATCAGTTTTGTTTTTGTGAGGACAAAATCTGCTTCTTTCTTAAATTTATCCTGCTTTTTCAAAGATTCGATAATTTTCTTGTAGCCTATTTCTTTTGGCAGCTTTTGCGATGATGTTCTTGGGTATGAAATAAACCCCTCACTGTACAATGTCTGCGCTAATTCTAATGTATGTTTAGGGGTTGTTCTTATTGTCTTATATGCCTCAATCTGTAAGCTGGTGAGATCAAATGGGAATGGAGGCTGTGTCTTTGATTGTGTCTTTGTGACATCAGAGATTTTTGCTTCTTTTTCTGCTTTTATTTTGTTAAATATATCATCAACTTTTTTCTTATCAAAGAATTTGTCTTCCTTATGATTTGCTATGATCTCAGATCCTTTGACATTACCGTCCATCTGAATCTGCCAGAAAGGTTCAGGAACAAATGCAGCAATCAATTTTTCCTTGTCAACAAGAATCTTTAATGCCGGTCCCTGCACTCTGCCTGAAGAAAGGAGCTTGAATGTTTTTGTGGCATTTTTTATGGCCAGAGTCAATGCCCTGCTCAGGTTTATACCATATATCCAGTCCATCTCATGCCTGGTTACACCTGCATTGACCTGCCCCCATTCAAGAGTTGGAGATTTTGTTTCATATGACTTGACAAGGTCTGGTTTTGTAAGTGTGCTGAATTTCATCCTTGAGGCATCTTTTTTCTTGCACAGGAACTTCAAAGCATTATATCCTATTACTTCTCCTTCTATGTCAAAGTCTGTAGCGATTGTAAATGTATCAGCCTCTTTTGCAAGCTTCTGCAATGCTGTCCTATATTTAGTCGTAAATGCGCTTCCTTTGTTTATCTTTGAAGTTGGGACCCACTGCGTATTAAATATAGGATAAGTCCATCCCTTCTTATCTTTTTCAGCGACTCCATATAGGTGACCAACTGCGCAGCCTACAATGATATCATTGCCATTATGCTCAAGCTTGTAATAAGGCACCTTATTTATGTTAAGTTTCTTTGCTCTCCCGTCGGCAAGCGCATCAGCTATCTTCTTGGCTGCATTAGGTTTTTCAGTGATTATGAGTTCTGTCATGAGTCTAAGGAATTTGTATTCATATAAAAATCTTTTGTAGAAAATTTTTTCCATCAATTCCGAAAAAAACAAATTTTTATAAAAAAGTTTAGTTAACATTTCGGCATATTAATATACAATACATTATTGTATCAGGAATAAGAGAAATGTTTTAATCAAAATTTGAAGGTTGCTGTTATATCAGAACAACTTATCAAGAACATCCATTGTATAGAGTATTGTTGCATGAGCCTGAGCTCTTGAAGGATAGAATGCCTTTTGTTTCTTATGGACTGTAAATATCCTTACTTGATTGATGAGATGAATCTGCTGTGT
>JAGLGH010000104.1 GCA_023144115.1 Nanobdellota archaeon
GATCTTCTCCAAATATCTTTATCACCCGATAGATTTATATAATCGTTAATTAAATAAATAAAACAATGGTTGATAAAAAGATAATTGACTGGATTAAATCAGAAGAAGCACAAGGCTATTCTGAAGAGCAATTAAAGCAGTCTTTATTGAATCAGGGATATACTGCTGCTGATGTTGATGAGGCGGTTAAGTTATCAAAGGAAGATATGCCATCTAATCAAGGTGTACCTCAAAATAATTCATTTTTTATGGTATTATCTTCTATTTTGCTTTGGGTTTTATCAATTTTATTAATCATTTTTTTAGGAGCGTTCCCATTAATACAGACATTTTTAGATACTAGTAATATTACAATATATATCTGGTTATCGTTATTCTCACTAGTTCTTGGATTGTTAATCTCTTTTTTATTTAACAAAAGATGCGCTAATTTCAAGAAGTATGTTTATGTTGGAATATCATTTTCATCAATACTTGCAGTTATTTTTGCCATAAATCATATGATTACAAATATTTTAGATGCGCTAGGAAGAATGATCGCTACAGCCTGGGAAGGAGGAGGGCAGGATGTAGGTGGTGGCCTAACAGCTCTTTTTAATTTTGATTTAGCCAATGCCTATATTGGTTTTGCTTTGTCAATAATATTTTTTAATGTGCCTTTCTTTTATTATTATCTCAAGCGGGAAGATCAGAACTTGAAACTATTTTTCTTATATTTAATTCCAATAGCAATATTTTTTATCTTAATATTTATTCTTGGTTTTGTAAGCAACTATATTCTCACGAAAGTTGCATAAATGCTATATCATTTCTTCATCTTCTTCAAATACATCTCAAGTTTCTGTCTGATCTCCTCTTTCAGCTCATCATCAAACTCCAGCTCATCAATCTTCTTGTCCCAGTCAATCTCTGGCAGCTTGTTCAGCACGCTTACAAACTCTCTCCCAGAATCCTTGACCATCTTCTCAATAAGCTGTGTCTCTGGAGAATTGAATTTCTTCAGCACAGGAAATTTTGTTATTGCATTAGCTCCAGCATCAAGAATCAGTTTTGTATAATCTGGCTGCTTTGGTGTAAGCCCTGCAATTATCTCAAGCTTGGGAAACCTTATCCTTGTTTTTGCTATCCACCATGCATAATATTTCGGCTCCGGGCTTTTGGTATAACCAGTTCCCCGAACAGGTTTCAATGCATAGAATGTAATTCTTTCAAGCTTGTGCTTTTCTATGAAATCAAACAGATAATCAATATCCTCTTTTTTCTCTCCCAACCCAACAACAATAGTCATGCTTTTTTTGAAGGCCATATCTTCAGCAAGTTTTAGGAAATCTGAATATGGTTTGATAGGCTTATCAGGACAGATTAAATCATGCAATTTTGGTTCTGCAGTTTCAATAGATGCGCATACACCCTCAACATAAGGCTTGATCGCTTCCAGCTGTTTTTTTTCCATAACTCCAAGATTAAGCCAAATCTTCTGCTGGAATATATGAGACACTTTCTTTATGATATCAAGCATCTCATCAAAAGAGAATATTCTGTATCCTCCAGTCAGGAATTCTATTCTCCAGCCAAGATTCCTTCCTATAAGTGCATCAGTAAGCAAAGAAGATACACTTCTCTTTGCTGATTTTGCATGCTTAATCTTATGTTTTGTTGTTGATCTGAAACAAAACTTGCACGTACCAAGGTCACAATACCAGCTCATAAAGATGCATCTTCCAAACCACGCAATATTATCAAAATTCTCACTATATACTTCCCCTGCTTCCTTAATCAGCTCATTAAAATCCTCGACCATAACAAAGAAGAATCAGACAGCATTTATAAACATGCCTCCAAGTGCGCACAAGATTTATATAATAGCCTCCAATTCAATTTTCTATGGCAGATGAAGAATTGGCGTTTACTGGAGTTAATTATATGGTCTGCAAATATTGTAACAGTTTGATGAGAGGCAGACACAGGGATGGTTCTAATGATGGCTGCAAGCTAATTCAAAATAAAGATGGAAAATATGCCAGAATAAATACTCTGGGTAACCATTTATCTGGACGTTTAAAAGAATCAGGAATCGATTTTGTAGATGGTTCAATAGGTTGTGAAGATTTTAACCCTAGCGGTATTCCAGCCCACCCTAAAGCTCTCGAGGTTTTAGTTAAAAATAATCCAAAATGTTCAGCTATACCTTCAGATCCAAATGCTATTGAAACATCCTGGGATTTTTATGGTAAAATGGATAAATTTCTGCCAAAAGAAAACTTTATTTCTTATACTCAAATTCAGTAGATAATGTATTCTAATATTCTTTTAAGACAATTCGCAAAATCATTAAATTTATATAGTTTAACTTTAATTTTGAGAATATGTTTTTCGATGAAAAATCAAGAGTATTCAAAAGATTAAAGAATATTCTTAGAGATTTGCAGAGAACTGAATCTGATATTAAAAGAAAGAATTTTGAAGATGTTTTCAAGGAATTGAGATTGGGATTTTTGGAGAATCAGAAACTGATTAGCTGGTTACGAAAACATCATTCAGCCAAAATTGACTCTAAAGATTTAACTTATGGTTCTGAACACTTAGATAAACTGTTTTCAAAAGTTACAACCATGTTAATGGATATTAAAGAACATTTCTTCAATCAAAAAAATTATTCAGCAGCATTAGCACTAATTCAAGAGATGGAAGATCTAGTTATATGGGAAATTAAAGCTGACAGGAGATTTACTAAACAGAATATTGAGGTTATTAAATTATCCCAAGATGAAATTCTTAAAAGAGTTAAAAAAGTAGATCGGCAGCTCGTTAGAATAATTGAAAAACATGGGCTTGATGATCCTGTAAATTTTATCAAGATTACAAATAAGGACTCAGAAAAGCTAAAGTTTATTGAGTTTTTTAATAAGGGCATTGTTTACAATCCTAAATTTTCCTATAAGCCAATCCCTGAAAACGTACTTTCTAAAGCGCAAAATCAAGCAGAAGATGTAATGAAGCAATTAAAAGATTTGAATCTGACTTTGACAAAAGGCGCGGCCTATTTAGTTGAAAAGAAAAAAGTTAATCTGCAAATTATCTTAAAGCTTATAAGAAGCATAGGCACAAATAAAATAACAAAATATTCAATGCAATTATACAGTTTTCCTTCAAATGATTTAGTAAAAGAAGCATATGCAGAATTAGATGCTGGAAAAAGAGCAGTAGAACAACAATTAGATGCTAAATTAGATAAAAAAAGATATTCAGTTAAAGATTTTAAAAAGAAAGCAAATAAATTTTTTAAAGAAAATAATATGAATTGGAACACAATTATTAAAACAGGCAATGACATGGATGGAAGATTCAAAACAGTAAATACAAAAACAGAATTTTGGATAAATAAAGATTTTGCGCCTTTTTCAGAAAGAGATATTATAAAAGCTATTGAACACGAAATAAAAGTTCATGCTTTCCGTTTAGAATCTGGGAAAAAATCTCCATTAAAGATATTAGCTTATGGAACAAGCGGCTATCTGCCGACAGAAGAAGGACTAACTACATATTTTGAAGATTTAAAAAATGCAACTAATCCTATTTTACAAAAGAAAAAAATATTATATGTTATTACAGAATTTCTTGCTGCCAAAGGAGGTTTTTATCATTGCTTTGCATCTTTAACTAAATATGGGATTGAGCCAAAAATTGCTTGGGATGTAGTTGTAAGGATAAAAAGAGGACTTAGTAATACTGGTCAATCAGGTGGATTGTTCAAAGATCATGTTTATTTTCTTGGAGATAAATTATTAAGAGAATTTATTTCTTCTGGCGGACGTGCTGAAGATTTACTTGGTGGAAAAATAGGACTTGAAGATATAAAACATCTTATCGGGAAATATAGATTATAAAAATATCAGAATTAAAAAAAAGGAGGGCCGTTTTAATTAAAAGAATTTTCATTAAAAGAAAATACAAATGCTTTTCCAGACATCTTTTTAATAATGAATCCTTTATTTACTAATAACTGTAAATCAGTTCTTGCTGTTTGATAAACAACTCGATAGGTCTCAGATATTTCTTTAATTGAAAATATCTTATTAGGATCTTTTATAAATTCCTCAAGTATTGTTGCCTGTCTTAAATTTATATCTGGAGTTATATATATTATCCTTTTAGTTTCTTCTTGTTCTTTTTGTTTTAATTTAATATAATCCATTAACTCAGTTAAAGACTCATCTAAACATTTAATATTGTATTTTATAAAATATGTTAAATCCATTTCATCATATTCTGTATATAGATATGCTAAATCATATTCCTTTCTTGAACGAACTATTCTTCTCGAAACTGACATATACTCAAAAAGCCAATATCCTTGAGATAACATATACCAATAAAATATAGTCCTCGCAGTTCTCCCATTCCCATCATTAAATGGGTGAATATACCCTATTAAAAAATGCAACATAAATCCTTTTATTATTGGATGAATAAATTCCTCAGAATCTTTATTTGCAAATTCGCAGAATTCCTTTATCAGATGTGATATTTCTTTATAATCTGGAGGAATATGTACAATTATTTCAGGGACGCTACTATCACTCACAACGATTTCATTATTATCTCGAAAAGAGCCTTCGTCATTAGAATCTTCAAGTGTATCCTTAGTTACTTTTTTCTGAATTTCTAATAATACTTCAGGTGTTAATTCTTGATTCTTAATGTTAATAATATGCTGCATTGTCTCATAATTATTTACAATCATCTTTTCAGATTTAGTCTTAGGTTTTCTTTTTTCTCTTAACATAGATTTTGCAGCTTTTCTTGTTGTTGAAGCACCTTCGATAATACTTGAAGCTATGGCCTCTTCCATTAAAGAACTAACCATATAACTCTTTTGTAACCCCAAGGTCTTACTTTGAATTTCAATATTTCCAGCTAAAAACTTATCAAAATGGTGTAGCTTTCTATTAAAATCTGTGATTAAAGAATATTTTAATTTAATTGAATCAAGCTCAAAAGATTCATATTTTTCAGAACGTAAAATTTTCATAAAAGTCCAAATATATTTTTTTATATATTCATCTTTTACCCTATATTTTAATTCAGACCAATAAAGATATCTTTTATTAAAATCAAATATCTGATTAAGCAAATCTTTCTCTTTTATAGTCTCAAAGATTTGCCTAGATTCTTTTTCAAATATTTCTTTCCAATTTATGGGTTTTTCTGGTAGTTTCATTTACAATAGTTATTAATATTAGCATATATATAAAGGTATCTACTAATTT
>JAGLGH010000105.1 GCA_023144115.1 Nanobdellota archaeon
GTTATTAGTAGATATTAGTAGTTAGAAGCATTAAATTGCCAAAAGTTACATACTAATTTAGTAGTTATTAGTAGATATTAGTAGTTAGAAGCATTAAATTGCCAAAAGTTACATACTAATTTAGTTGTTATTAGTAGATATTAGTAGTTAGAAGCATTAAATTGCCAAAAGTTACATACTAATTTAGTAATAATTAGTAGATATTAGTAATAAAGCCCAATTTCTCTTTTGTGTAATTTATCCAGTTTTCATCTAATAAAAACAGCTACAATCTATCAATAACTATTCTAAGAATCTCAGGCAGCTTGTTGAAATCCCAAGAATAATCTTTAAGCTGCTTATTATATGATTCAATATTATTAAGAAATTTTGCAACATCCTCTTTTTCAGAATCATCAGAATAATCACCATAGCCTGCATTCTTCAGAAACAATGAATTCAATACCTGCTCAAACTGACCCTCCAGAGGAAGTGCAAGATATGCTTTCTTCAGATACAATGCCTCTGACATCAATGTAAAACCTGCTGTAGCTATGACTGCTTTGCAGTTCTTAAGGTCATCAAGAAATGTCTCTTTTTTCTTAAACTCCAGATTTTTATCTTTCTTATTCACATTATACCCATATATTACAAAATCTTCATCAAAGCATTTCAGGATGTCTATGACTTTCTGATTCTCCCTTGTGAGATAGACCAGAATCTTGCTTCCATAACTTGGTTTAAGAGACTTTACTTCATCCCTTATCACTGGAGGCACTATTGTTGTATTCTTTGTTTTTATCTCCACTTCTGTAAATGAGGTTATTATAAAATGCTCTGCCCTTGCTACAAAATTATTTACAACAATCTTTGCAAGAAGATAATCTTTGTAATATTTCTTTGGCACATCAAACTTAAGATTTGTTATCCTATGCTGATTGTCTATGCATATCAGCGGCTTATTATACCAGAATCTAAGTATCGGAACAATCGGATCCATATCAGAGATACATAAATCAGGCTTGAACTCCTTCATCAACTCATGGAATCTCTGCCATTGGGAAAGGTTATCAGAGACAATCTTAGCATTATATGCAAGAGTCTTACCTTTCTGCAATTTGCCCTTGATGAACTTTATCTCCATCCCGCTGACTTCAAAAACATCAAAACCATAATCCTTTAATACATCAACAGACCTGCCAGAAGTAACAAACTTCAGATCATGACCCCATTCCTTAAGATACGACCCTACAACCTTTGCTCTTGACGAATGACCATATCCATCCCCAGACAAACCATATAAGATTCTCATAAGGCTTATTTTGAGATTGAGATATATAAAGGTAGTTCTTTCTAGACTACTCGTTACATGGAACTCCTCCTCAGGAGTAAAAAACAAAAGATTTATATAGGGCATACCCAACACTATATTTAAAACAGACATATACAATGATCATAAAATTATCAGAAGTAAGGACTAAAAGAAGCAAAGAAAAACATACTCAGGAGGCTATTGATTCTAATGAAAAATTTATTCTTTCTGAAGAAAAGAATCCACTCCAATTTATCCCCTCAGAAGCGTTTAATCAGATTTATGATATTCAAGGATATGGTTATTTAAAAAACGGTCTGTTGATTTCCAAGCATATATCATCACCAGATGACGTATTTACAAACATTTTGTGGAATGACACGGTGTTTGGTGTTGAAAAGGCAGAGATTTATGGAATTATAAAAGGAAGTGAAGCAGAGTTGCTGAAAAAAGATTTAGGCATACCATTCTATGATGCACAAACTCATTGTAAACTCTCAGGAGGATTTATGATATCATTTCCAGAGTATATATGTACTTTAGAATGGCTTAAATCAAACAGAGAGAAAAAATCAAATCAAAACCTTGAAGATAGTCTTACAATTGAAGGTGTTGAATGGTTAGACAGCATCATTTCTAAGGAACAACCAAATATATCTCGATTAAAAATATTTCCAAGTTATAACATGGTATCACATCCTGAAAATTATAAATCACTTGAAGGTTTTGGCATTAAAATGAATATTAGAATAAAAACAAAAAAGGACTCCCGTGAATATAATTACATTAATGAAATGACTATTGGAAAACTCAAGGTAACAAACTCATTATTTATACATGGCGCATGTAATTATTTTAACCCCAATTATGAATTAAGTGCAATTTGCAGAGGTTCTTATAAGAACGATTCTCATTTATTTAGTGCAAAACATACTAATATTCAAAATATCCCTATTGATACAGTTAAATACCGTCCCACCCTATTTATTGAAGATCAAAAACTATCGGTGAGAATTTGCTATAAAGTTAAATAATTTTAAATAGATTTATTCAAGATTTCCATAGTTTGCTTGTTTTTTAAGTTCTGTTAAATACGTATCTGCATAATAATCCTTTCCAAAACCACCTACACAAAATGCAGTCATAGATCCAAAGATATAAGCTAAAGTTGGCAATCCAAAAGTGTATTTATCCCCAATTAAATGTTCATAATTCAAAGCTTCAAACATTAGTTCAAGACCCCTTTCAAATAGTGGTGCACCTACTAATGATGACATAAATAGTATTCCACTTATGCCCTGCAAATTACCCCAACGCCTAACTTTGGATTCTAAAGATTTTGTTTCCTCATTCAGTTCTTCACCTTTTTCTTCTATGATTTGCTTACACTTTTCTACTGTTTTGCAATATGTTTCTCCTTTTCTTATGTTCATTAAAGCTCCTGCTGCTATTACCATAATAACCACCAGATAACAGAGTTTAACAGAAATATTTAAATACAGGTTGTCACATCTTATGACTACCATGGAAAAAGAAGATTTTATTAAACTAGGGTTTAACAAAAATGAAGCTATTGTATACATTTCTCTGATTAAATTTGGAGAATCTGATGCAAATCAATTGATTAATGATACAAAATTCCACAAAAATATAGTTTATGATAATTTAGAAAAATTAATAGATAAAGGCCTTATTACATATATTATAGAAGATGGAAGAAGAGTATATAAAATAGCTTCTCCAAACGCGCTCATACAATTGTTTGAAGAACAAGAAAAGGAAATTAAAAATAAAAAGAAGTTTGCTGAAAAATTATCAGAAGACATCAATCAAGTGATAAAGACCATCCCCTTCAGAAGAGAAGCAACAATATATAAAGGTATAAAAGCAATAAAATCATTCTATAAAGAAACATTAAAAGGAAATGATTATGTGGTATTTGGAGCGCCAAAAGAATCAGTCGAAATAATGGGGGATCATTTCTGGGAGAATTATACACAAAAAAGAATTGCAACTAAAATAAAAGTAAGAATGATATTTAACCAATCATTAAAAGATTTTGGTAACAAACTGAAAAACATATTCACGCAAATAAGATATTTTGAGCAAGATTTTGAACCATTAACAGAAACACATATTCAAGATGATAAGGTAGCAATAACAGTATGGACAGAAGAGCCAGTTTTATTTTTGATCAAAGATAAATTTGTTGCTGAAAGCTATAAAAGATATTTTG
>JAGLGH010000106.1 GCA_023144115.1 Nanobdellota archaeon
TTTTATTTATAAGTATGGTTAAAAATGTAAATGATCCGCAATTGATAACATAATACAGTTTGCAGACAAAGAATATTTTAGAATTGAATTAAATCACAAGGAATAACGAATCACAAGTAATGCAACAAAAAAGAATAAAGCCCCTGGTGAGACTTGAACTCACGATCTTCGCTTTGCCTGAAGGCAAGGCTCTTGCCTTGCGCTTTACGAGAGCGACGTTATAGCCACTAAACTACAGGGGCATAAAAACAGAGTAAATTCTCACAATGCCTCAATCAATTCCACTTTATCCTTGAATTTCTTCTGGCATTCAAAGCAGACTGCATGTTTTTTTCCCTTTGCATCCTTAACATAAGTACCTAATATCTTATTAAGGAAAGTCTCATGTATCTTATTCTTACAGATTTTGCATTTCATAGAAACTAAAAAACAAAGGATATATTTAAAACTAAGTAAAATTTTAAACAGAAATCCACAGCAATAAAATGAACATCATGCTGCAACTTATTCATACCCAATGCCATACTCAAATGGATTTTCTGCAAAAGATTTAAATACGTGCTCCTCCAGATAATTATAATACATTAAAAAAAGAGGTATAAAATGAACAAGTCCAAACAATTGATTCTCTGGTTTAATCAGACAGGCATAGAAGATGTCGCTTATGTTGGAGGCAAGAACGCTTCCCTTGGAGAGATGTACAGGAATCTTACAAAAAAAGGCATTAATGTGCCTAATGGTTTTGCAATAACAGCTTTCGCTTACCAGGATGTTCTGATAAAAGCAGGAGTAGAAGATGACATAAAAAATGCTCTTAAAGGACTTGATACTTCAGACATAAAAAACCTCTCAGATAGAGGTGCAAAGGTCAGGAAGATAATCAGGAACTGCGAATTTCCTGAAGATCTGAAGATAGCAATCAAGAAAGCCTATGCAAAGATGTGTAAGGAATATGGCAAAGACACTGATGTTGCTGTCAGAAGCTCTGCCACAGCAGAAGATCTTCCTGATGCATCATTTGCAGGGCAGCAGGAAACATATCTTAACATAAGAGGAGAACAGGATCTGATTGATGCATGCAAGAACTGCTTTGCCTCATTGTTCACAAACAGGGCAATATCTTACAGAGAAGATAAAGGGTTTGATCATTTCAAGGTTTACTTATCAATTGGAGTGCAGAAGATGGTCAGGAGTGACTTATCATGCTCTGGAGTCATGTTCTCAATAGATACTGAATCAGGTTTTAAGAATGCTGTATTCATAACAAGCGCTTATGGACTGGGAGAAAATGTCGTGCAGGGAGCTGTCAACCCTGACGAGTACTATGTCTTCAAACCCACATTAAAAAAAGGCTTCAGACCAATAATCCAAAAAGTAGTTGGTTCAAAAGAGATAAAGATGATATATAGTGATAACCCTGCAAAGCCTACAAAAAACGTGCCAGTTGCTGAAGAAGAAAGGAAGAAATTTGTCCTTGATGAAGATGACATCCTATTGCTTGCAAAATGGGCATGCGTAATTGAAGACCATTACAGCAAAAAAGCAGGCTATTTCAAGCCAATGGACATGGAATGGGCAAAAGACGGCATAACAAATCAG
>JAGLGH010000107.1 GCA_023144115.1 Nanobdellota archaeon
AGTGTAGGTGAAAAGATTGGCCAGGGTCCAGCTCATGTCATAAAAGATGTCAAAGACATTGCAAAATTCAAAAAAGGCGAAGTGCTTGTGACTGAAATGACAGATCCAGACTGGGAGCCTATAATGAAGATTGCCAGCGCAATTGTCGCAAACAGAGGTGGCCGGACATGTTTTACCGGAGACACCAAGGTTCTTACAAATCAGGGCTTTATGACATGTGAAGATGTTTTCAATGACTATCAAGGACTCTCAGTGCCTTCATTGAACAGAGATACTCTTAAGGTAGAATGGAAACCAATAATTGCTGCAATGAAAAAACAGACAGAAGTAATAGAGATTGAGACATCGCAGACAGGCAGGATGAAAGGCAACAAATTAAGGCTTACTCCTGACCATAAAATGCTTACATTCAATAATAGAGAACTGGCATCAACAGAGATAAGAGATATATTAGGGGAGAACAATATGATTCTTCTTGCCCAAAGCCTTCCACAGCTTACAGAATCAACTGAAAAAGATAAGAAGCTTGCATACTTACTGGGTGGCATAATGACTGATGGTCATATATATCTTTCAGGAAGACACGGTGAAGTTCAGTTCATACAAAAGCCTACAAAAGAAAAACAAGAATTCATTGAAACAATGCAGCAGAACATGGAAGCTGTTTTTGAAAAAAAGTTCAAAACAACTGTAAAGAAACAATCAGAAGGCTTCATAAGAGGAAAGCAAGTCAAGGGAAATGCAAATGCTTACAGATGCTACAGCAAAGGAATCGCAATCCAGATGCTTAAAGAAACAAAAAATGTTGTCCAGACACTGCTTCTTGCTGACAAAGAACTATCTATGCATTTCCTAGCAGGAGTTATTGATGGAGATGGCTCATTTAACCATAAGTCCAACAGGATAAACATATACTGCTCAAAAGAGAATTTACTGCAGGCAATTGTCATATCCTGCCTAAGGAATAACATAGTTCCGCAGGTTACTATAAACAGGAATATCTACAACGTGCAGATTGTTGAAAAGATAGGAGAAATTTGCAGATTCACAAAAAGGGTAAAAGGCAATAATAACAGGAAAATCCAAGGCACAAGATTCTTCTCTGCAAAGCAGTTGTTCAATGACATCCTTGATGATGTAAATTATGACGGAGATATAAAGCAAAGGATTGGCAAGAATATTCTGATAGACAACAGAAAAATCAGGAACCTCTCTGAGAAAGTTAACAATGAAGACAAAATCAAGCTAAACAAGATTCTGGACTCTGATACAAGGATGCAAAGAGTATCACTTTCAGGAAATTTAGGCAAAAAAGACGTATATAACATAACTGTTGCAGATAACCATAATTATATTGTATTTACAGACAGGTATACACCAGTTCTTGTTAATAACTGCCATGCAGCAATCATCTCCCGTGAATTAGGCATACCTTGCATAGTAGGAACAACAGATGGAACAACTGCAATAAAAAACAATAAGAAGATGACTGTATCATGTGCTGAAGGAGAAGTCGGAAAAGTCTATGATAAGATCCTCAAATTCAGGATAGAAAAAACAGACCTTAAGCAGCTGCCTAAAACAAGGACAAAAATAATGATGAATGTAGGTAATCCAGACCAGGCATTTACAACGAGTTTTATTCCTAATTCTGGTGTGGGGCTTGCAAGAGAAGAATTTATCATCAATTCATATATCAAAGTGCATCCAAGGGCGCTGATGGATTTTGATAATCTTAAGGACAAAGAACTAAAGCAGCAGATAGAAGCAATTACTCAAGGATATAAAGACAAAACCCAATTCTTTATTGACCAGCTTGCAAGAGGGGTCAGCATGATTGCATCAGCTTTCTATCCAAATGATGTCATAGTAAGGATGAGCGA
>JAGLGH010000108.1 GCA_023144115.1 Nanobdellota archaeon
GATAACCCAATGATTGGCTGGCGCGGCGCTTCAAGATATTACAAGCCAGGCTACAGAGATGCATTTGCGCTTGAATGCAAGGCAATGAAAAAAGTAAGAGAAGAGATGGGCCTCACCAATGTCAAGCTGATGATACCTTTCTGCAGGACTGTTGAAGAAGGAAAAAAAGTCCTTAAGGAAATGGAAAAACAAGACCTCAAAAGAGGAAAAAATGGATTAGAAGTCTATGTTATGTGCGAGATACCCTCCAATGTAATACTTGCTGACGAATTCAGCAAAATATTTGACGGCTTTAGCATTGGCTCAAATGACCTGACTCAGCTAACTCTTGGACTTGACAGGGATTCTGAGATTGTATCAGATATCTATGATGAAAGAAATGCTGCTGTAAAAGAAATGATTAGCATGGTCATCAAAAAAGCAAAAGCAAATAAAAGAAAGATAGGAATCTGCGGCCAGGCACCAAGTGATTATCCTGAATTTGCTCAGTTCCTTGTAGAATGCGGAATAGACTCAATCAGCCTTAATCCTGATACTGTAGTCAAGACAACACTCAAGATTGCAGAAAAGGAAAAAAAGCTTGGGATAAAGGTAAAATAAGGATTTCCAGAAGGAATGGAAAGGTAATCCTTAAAGTTCCCATTCTCAATGGAAACCGTTATAAATAGAACATTTCAAGTATAAATATAATATTCTTACTTGAAACTTTAATAAATGTACTAAGCCCCGGGTCTCCAAAAGATTTAAATAGTTCAAGTATAACTATAATATTTATGGTTGAAACTTTTGTCAATAGGGAAAAAGAACTGGCTATGTTAAGAGAAGAGATGCACAAAGGCAGAGCATCTCTAATCGTGATATATGGCAGAAGAAGAGTTGGAAAAACAGAATTAGTTAAAAAAATCATTAAAAAAGATACAATATATATCTATATTCCCAACCAATCAAAAGAGTCATTATATTCTTTTCTTGCAGAGGCATTATACCAGCAGAACAAAGATCCAATGCTCATAGATTTTAAATTTAAAAATCTTAACCAGTTTTTTGAGTATTTGAAAAACAAGGGCTATAAAGAAATAATACTTGATGAATTTCAGAGACTCGAAAGGGAAAAAGGGTCTTTATCTATTCTTCAACATCACTGGGATGAGCATTTCTCAAAGAACAAGGTAAAGATTATACTATTGGGATCTTCAATCTCAATGACACAAAAACTCATTTTAAGCTACAATGGTCCTCTTTTTGGACGACGAACACTTGAAATGTTCATAGAGCCATTTGATTTAAAAGGAGTTATGCAATGGTTCAAAAATTATGACATTAAAGATATTATTAGGATTTATTCTGTATTTGGAGGAACCCCTGCATATCTGCAGCATTATGACACTTCTTTAAGCCTTATACATAATATTGAACACAATATATTGACAAAAGGAAAACTTCTCTATAATGAAGTAGAGCAGCTATTGAACATTGAAACAAGAGAGCCAGGGACATACCTTAATATCTTAAAGCAAATTTCGCTTGGGAAGACTAGATTAAATGATTTATTCAATAAGACAGGTATTGAAAGAACAAAACTCTCATTTTACCTTAATGTACTGCAGAAAGACTTGACATTAATTAAAAAGCAATGTCCAATAACAGAAGACCCTATCAAATCCAAAAAGGGTATCTATATGCTTGATGACCCTTATTTCATATTCTGGTTAAGATTTGTTTTCAGAAATATATCTAATGTGGAAGAAGGAAGAATAGGCAATGTAATAGATATTATCAATAGAGATATTGATAAACATATAGGACTTATTTTTGAAAACATCTGCAAGAATACGCTTAAAAAAACCAATGCTCCTTTTAATTTTGAAAAAATTGGCAGATGGTGGGATAAAGAAAAGGAAATAGACATTGCAGCATTAAATGAAAAGACAAAAGAAATTATTTTCTGCGAATGCAAATGGAAGGACAATATTGACGCTGAAAAGATATTAGTAGAATTAAAAGAAAAAACAAAATCAGTCAAGTGGAATAATGAGATCAGAAAAGAATATTATGCAATATTCGCAAAATCATTCAAGAAAAAAATCAAGAATCAAAACATCCAACTATTTGATTTGAAGGATATTCAAAATATTATCAAGACATAATTCCAATGAGATAAAAAAATGGGCAAAGAAAAATTAGGCAAAGAATGGAGTTTACCTGCCAGTTACAGCATAGAATTGGAAAAATTTATAGCACTGGTGAATAAACATAAAAGAAGCTCTAAAAATCTAAAATATTCTTTAAACGAAATCCTGGAAACAACAGAGCTAAAAGAAATACAAATTCCTGAATTAGCAAAAATAGATCAGACAAGCTTATTATCTGAAAAAGAATGGCTCAAGTTCTCAGAAACATTTACATATAATACAAATATGATTGAAGGAGCATCTATCTCGAAAAGGCAAGTAAGTGGAATATTAAGGAACGACAAATTGCCGGCAAACATTGAAGAATGGGAGATTCATGAAACATATGGCGTTGCAGATGCGCTAAAATACTTAAGAGATACCAGATCCCACTTTTCCCTGAAATTAGTAACAGATTTACATAACATTGTATTTAAGAATTCAAAATCATTTGCAGGAAAATTAAGAAGCAAAGGAATTGAGGTTGTTATCAAAAATGAGCAGGGAAATATTATCCACAAGGGTGCGCCATCTAAAAAAGTAATCCAATTACTACAAGAAACAAAACAGTGGTATAATATAAACAAAGACAAGTATAACCCTTTAGTATTAACTGCTGTCATTCACAACCAGTTTGAGAATATCCACCCTTTTCAGGATGGTAACGGAAGGATAGGAAGATTATTATTGAACAACATTCTCATGAAACATGATCTTGCGCCTGTTAATATAGAATATACAAGAAGAACTGAATACTACAGCGCGCTTAAGCAGTATCAGGATTATGGAGAAATTCAGCCAATGATTGAACTAATCCAAAAGGGATATAACCCTGATAAAACTTTTGTTTTAAAATCTGATTGAAAAGTTCAAAAATTAAACCACAAACTATTTAAAAAGCAAGTACTTTTCCTTAAGGATATTCTAATTGAGGGGGAAGAATAATGCAAGATAAGAAAGATGATGAAATATCCATTGATTTTAGCAAGATTACAAAATTCTTCAAGAGAAGCAAGAAAAAAGAACACCAGCATGATGCAGGAACAGATGATTCTTCTATGAGCCATGAGCCAGATAAAGAAGAAAATATCTCAATAGATGTCAAATCAATCATGGCTACTGTAAAAAAATACTGGGTGCCGCTTCTAATTCTTATTCCCATATTATTAAGCATAGGCTTCAGAGCCCAGCCATTTTTCCTCCCTATAACAGATGATTGGGCTGAAAGCACTGTATATTCTGGAATTAAAGCAAACCTTGCTGAACAGATAAACCAGCAATATCCAAACCTCCCTGCTGAGAATCAGGCAATGATAATAGAAGAACAACTGGCAAATATGAAGGAGACTTATGGAAATGAAATAAAGCAGCAGATAGAAAGCACGTCAATGGGTTTTAAATCCAGAATGCAGGATGAAAACGGTCAGACATACCTTCTTGCAATAGATCCTTATCTATGGTACGGCAATTCAAAAAATTATATTGAAAACGGTCAGTTTGGCAACTCACACAAAGATGGAGAAAACTGGTATGACCTTAGGAACGGCAGACTTGGTCTGTCTCCAGGAATGCCATTCAACTCAGTCATGACAGTGCTTGTATACAAAATAATACATCCATTCAATAAAGATTTCTCAGTCATGGCAGCAGCATTTCTTGTACCTCTTATAATAATGACTCTCGCAGTGATTCCAGTATTTTTTATCACAAGAAAATTCGCAGGCAATATAGCAGGATTTTTCGCAGCAGCAATATTCGCAATCCATCCTGCACTTCTTGGCAGGACAGTTGCAGGATTCTCTGATACTGACCCATATACAGTCTTTTTCCCTTTGCTTGCTATCTGGCTTTTCTTTGAAGCTCTTGATGCAAATACAACAAAAAATAAATATACTTTGCTCAGCCTGTCAGGACTCAGTCTGGCATTATTCAATACTGCATGGTATGGATGGTGGTACACATTTGATTTCATTATTGCTACAATGGGAATCTATCTTATATATCATATCTTCACAAACTTCAGCCATATAAAAAAGGATGTTTCAGGATTTGTCAAAGGAAGGCAAGTAAAGCAGTTCTTCTCTGTTCTTTTATCTCTCACAGGTGCATTTATTGTGTTCAGAGGGATTCTTGCACTATTCATAAAAACTGATAGTGTTCTTATAGGATTCAAGGCAGCCTATCAGGCTTTGATTGAACAGCCACTCTGGTTCATAAATATAAAAGCAGTAGCAATAAGTTCAATCTGGCCAAACGTTCTTACTACAGTAGCAGAACTTAATGCAGGATCATGGTCACAAATAATAGGGTCTCTTGGAGGACAGCTACTATTTGGAATAAGCATAATAGGCATCTTCCTGCTGATGTTTAAAGCAAGAGCAGCAGAAGAGAAATACTGCAGATTTGTTATATTGATTGTTGTATGGTTTGCAGCTTCAATATATGCATCACTGACAAGCCAGAGATTCATCGCGCTTATCGCTCCAGTATTTGCTATTGCATTTGGAAGCGCATTAGGTATCATCTATGATTATGCGAGCAAATGGACATCAAAAGAGCTTAACTTAAATAAGATTCTTGTCAAATCAGTAATGATAATATTATGTCTTGTCCTGCTTATATCACCAATAAATTCAGCTAATGCAACAGTAAAAAGCGAGATTCCATCATATACTGATGCCTGGCATGAAAGCCTCACTGCAATAAAAGATACTTCAGATGACGCAATCATAACATCCTGGTGGGACTTTGGTCATTGGTTTGTTGCAATGAGTGAAAGAAGAGTGACTTTTGACGGCGGCGACCAAGGCAACAGAATCCACTGGGTAGGAAAAAGCCTTCTTACTAATGACGAAGATGAGGCAATTGGCATACTCAGAATGCTTAACTGCGGCCAGGAACTTGCTTTTGACACTCTTGAGAATTATACAAATGATTCTTACAAAGCAAAAATGATTATTGATGAGATCATCATGATGGATAAGTCTAATGCAGATAAAGCTTTGAAAAAAGCAGATTTAGATACTAAGCAACGCGCAGAGATATTGGCTCTTACGCACTGCGATGACATCATAGACCAGTATTACATAACATCCCAGGATATGGTAAGCAAAGCAGGAGTCTGGGCACATTTCGGAAGCTGGAATTTCACAAGATCAAACATGTATAACAAAGTAAATAAAATGACAGAAACAGAGGGAACACGAGTACTTGTAAAAGAGTTCAACCTGTCTGAAAAAGAAGCTAACAAAATATTCTATGAAATCAAGACAACACCTGCTGACCAATGGGTGACTACCTGGCCTAATTTTGCCTCAGAGCTCTCAGATTGCACTGCTAAGGATGATATGATTATATGCCAAAATGGCCTTATTGTAAATATGACTAATTATGATGCATATCTTTCATTAAAAAGTGGAATGCAAAATGTCAAGTCACTGGTATATGCAGGAGAGGATGATTTGATTGAAAAGAATTTCAATGGCAGCACAATCCCATACAGCGCAGCATTAGTGCCTAATGGCGCTGGTTATAAATCAATAATCATGGATCCAATGCTTGCCAAAAGCACTTTCACAAGATTGTTCTTCTTTAACGGACTTGGGTCAAAATACTTCAGGATGTTCAGCGACAAGACAACATTCATGGGGCTTAAGAT
>JAGLGH010000109.1 GCA_023144115.1 Nanobdellota archaeon
AAAAGTTCGCCCAGCCCATAAACAGATTCTATAATCATCTCATTATTTCCATTAACTGGATTTGCAGAAAACATCACTCCAGATTTCTCAGCATCAACCATGTTTTGAATCAGGACAGACATTTTTGCCTGGTCATGACCATACTTGATCATATCTCTATAGTAAATTGCCTGCGGATTAAATAATGATGCCCAGCACTTTTTTGTATAATACATTACCTGTTCAATCCCAGATATATTCATAAAACTTGATTGCTGTCCAGCAAAACTTGCTGACTCTAGATCTTCACAAGTAGCACTGCTTCTGACTGCAACATATTTATTCTTTAATATTTCATAGTGCTTTGAAAAAAGTTTTTGCAAATCTTCTGGTATAATAGCTTCAATAATTTTAGTCTGAATACTTCTGCTGGATTTATTAAGACTTTTAATATCATTTATATCAAGATTATAAAGTAATTCTTCAATTCTTTTATCAAGATTATTATATCCTAAAAAATGTTTATACGCGTTTGTGGTTATTCCAAAACCATCTGGAACAGGAAACCTTGAATAAAGATCACCCAGATTTGCTGTTTTTCCGCCTACTAAACCAATATCATCTTTACAGATCTCTTCCAATCTTAAAATATAATCCTTTTTTAATGTAGGATCTTGCTGTGTCTTAAAATTTGTTATAGGCTTATGATCCTGCAGAATATTAGAACTCTTCATAAATGCAGAATCTTTCATAACTTCATAATATTCTTTTGATATTTTGTTTACAATTCCATTTATTGCATCAACCTCAACATAATCCCCATTTTTCAGTTTTTGAGTTGCAACTTCAGTGCCAGTAATGCAGGGTATATTTAATTCTCTGGTTATAATTGCTGCATGACAGGTAATCCCCCCTCTGTCTGTAACGATTGCCTTGCATTGTTTGAGGATTGGAAGAAAGTCTGGTGAAGTCATCCCTGTTACAATTACCTGATCTTCATAATGCTGGAAATCTTCTTGTGCATTTAATATAACATTTACTCTGCCATATGCTTTTCCCTGGCATATCGGTAAGCCCTTAATCTCCTGGTTCCAATCTTCTGATGCTATTGTATTTTTATATAATCTGTTAGCGCTTTTTCCAGAACAAATAAATGAATTTTTTTTGACCTTGCAATACAACAATCCCTTTTTTTGTTCATGAATTAATTTTTCAAAGTCTTTGTTCTGGATAATCTGTTCAATTCTTAAATGCTCTAATTCACTTCTTTTGATATTCCACTTTTGTGATAAATCTTCAAGTATCAATGCCTGCTGATAATATAATTTTTGATGCATTACCTTGCGTTTATCTCTCAGATTTGAGAAATATTTGCTAATATCACACCAAAAAGCAAGTTTATCATCTAACTTGATATCTTTTGTTATTTTTTTAACTGGTGCATTATCTTGTTTTTTAGCCAAAGCCATATATTCATCTTCAAGATTCCATAATCTAACTCCACCATAACTGGAATTCAGATAATAACCGTCTTTATAACAATCAATTAGCCTTTGTTCTAATTCCTTATCTTTCATAAAATCACTAAAGCCTGAAAATTTAACATTTTTTTCTTTGCATGCTATTGCCAGATTATTAAGCATATCTTCATGAACATTAACCTGAGCTTTTTCATCTTCTAGTATTACATCAACTAATTCTTTTTGGGATAAATCTGAATTTTTTAAACAATCTTCAATTTTCTTTTCAATATACGGTGTCAATGGTCCGGCAATCTGCATAATTGTATGTCCTTCTTGAAATAAGTCATATGATTCTTTTAATTGTGATAATCCTAAAACATCAGTATTTTTTTCAAGCCAGTTTTCATATTTATTATTAAAATGCTTAATCTCTTTATCATATTTATTAATATAATCAAAACCATCATCTGCAATCTTATCAATCAAATCATATTCAGGTCCATACAATGGGCTGCTTTCATAATATACTCTTCCATCCTTTATATGCATTAAAAAAAATGGAATATCACTGCCATAATGCTCTCTTATCTTGTTAGAGAACAAGGGGATTGTAAAAGATAGATAAAACGGTTTCCCAGGATAATTTACTTTAACAACATTATATTTTTTATTTATTTTTGGGTCATTCACTTCCTGGAGCCTGTTTCTCTCATTTACAAAACTTTTGTAGATATCATATTTCAATCAAAACTCACCTCCTTCATTTTTTGATAAATACTTTGGAAATGCTTTTTAACTGCTTTTGCAGCAATCTTATCCTCTTCTTTTGAGATCATCTTGGCAATCTTGCTCTTATCATAATTTGCAATTAAGCGACCCTCTATTGCCTCTTTTGAATCCCAACTGCTCTTAGCTAATCTCCAAAATCCCCCATATGTTTCAATAGAGACCTTGCCATCTTTTTCTTTGATTAAGACAACATATCTCATGCATGCTTCAGATTTTCTATTTTTAGAATATTCAATTAATTTGTTTGGAATGAATTCCTGAATCAAAAAGCGTCTAATCCTATGCTTTTTGCAATAATCAAAAATGTCATCTTTCTCGAATAAATATTTACCATCAATTTTCTTATCTGATTTTAAAATATGGATGCCTTTTCCATGCTCAATATGTGGAACTTTTAGAATTAAGTATTTATGCTTCATTGCAATAACATCTTTTTTTGAAAGTTCTTCATTATTATAGGTTATAGGATAAATTGGACTACCCTTCAATACCTTATGTGCAAGATTCTTATTATATGTTAATTTTTCAATATTATAAGGGTTAATCACAATAAATCTCTCTTCATCAAATCTGTAACAGTCCTTATATAAATTCCAGATAATCTTTCTCTCAGATTTATGCCTGAAGATTAATTCTGAACCCTTTTTTACACAATACTTCTTCTTTAAACCTTCTTTGATATCTTTGCTTTTAATCCTGTCTGTAATTTTTTCTCCATGATGTGTTCCATATATCTCTATGGGATATTTGAAATCTTTTCTAATGCTATCCAGCATTTTTTCATAAACATTAGTTTTTGTAAGAAGTCTCATTGGAAGAACTCCCACTCGCGCGCCATTAATCTCGATTAAATAGACTTTATTATCTGGTGTAATCTTTAGATCAATTCCAAATGCGCAGATATTTTCTTTTGAATGGTTCTCATGATAGAATAAGGAATCTTCAAATGAATCAATTGTTTTTTTTAATTGTTTTTGATTAAAATTATTTCCAACAGTTCCTGCTATATCAGCTATTTCCTTAAAATCCTGCCTGATCTTTATTTCTTTAGCAATACTTGTTTTTGGGTATGGGATTGGAAAAAATAGTGAAATCTGTTGTAATCCCAATTCCTTAATTTTTGCAGACAATATTTTTAGATCTGATTCTGTTTCACCTGGATTGCCAACAATTAAAAAATTCTCTGAGACTATTCCAAGAGAGTTTGAATATTTGCAGATTTCTTTTATTTGTTTGGTGCTAATTTGTTTATGATATTTATCCAGAGTATTTTGATTAAGCGCTTCAAGACCATAAGATATTCCAATGCATCCTGCATCTTTCATCTCCTTTAATGTCTTTTTTGTTATTGTATCTACTCTTGATAAGCATCTCCACTTAACATTAAATTCCTTTAGGAGTTTTAGAACTTTTTTTAGATGATTGATATTTGTTGTAAAATTATCATCATGGAATAAGATATTGAATCTCTTATTTTTTGAAATATTTTTAATTGATTCCAGTGTTTCTCTTATGGTCTCAATTGGAGCATATGCAGGTTCACCAAATGGTTTAGTGCAGAATTTGCATCTGAAAGGGCAACCAAGACTTGTTGTTAATAAAAAGAAATTCTTCCCTAATACTCTGTCTGAATATTTTTCATTGTCAATCTTATCATATTTTGGAACACACTTTAATATTTTGTCTTTAGTCATATTTTCTTTGCAGATAACATCAATAACTTTCCAAAAATCTGATCCAATATAATCATCAGCAATCAATTCTTTTTTTGTGATCTTTGGAAACTGCGTATTATGCGGTCCTACAGAAATTATTTTTGATTTAGGAAATACCTGTCTTAATATCCTGCCTGTTGAGATAGCATTATCAATTGAGAGCGGCAAAACCCAGTATCTGTCAAAATAGATTGTATTATAGACAATATAATCTGGTTTTGCACAGGCAGTTTTTAGGTATTTCTTAAATTCATTAAGTGTACTGAAGTTTGCATTTGCATCAATTAAGACAGTCTTTAAACCTTTCTTGCTCAAGTAAGAATCAAGAAGCGCAAGTTCATATGGTTGTGTTAGATACTTGTCAGATATCTTTGCTTGAGGATAAACCAGTTCTTTTATCTGAGGAGTATTTATCAGCAAGACTGTTTCTTCTTTAGTGCCTATTACAAATGCCCTTTTGTTGATTCCGCTTTGAGGGCGTTTATATTCAATACAATCTGCATTTATCCTGCTAAATCCAGATTCCCTAATTGTATCTTTAATCTGGTCTTTTGATACCCAATAAAAATTAATTGTTTTGTCATTATGTTTTTGAATCTTCAGAGAAGTATTTTTTGGAACATCATTGATGACAATGATTTTGCCATCAGTATCCAATACTCTTCTTGCTTCATTTATTGAATTATGAAAAGATCCTTTTTTGATCAGATGTCCAACTACTCCTTCAAATAAGACAAGATCAAAAGATCTATCAGGCAGCTGCCAGTCTTTTTTGGTTGCATCAAGCTCTAAAGTTCTTAAGCCCTTTTTTTTTGCAAGTTTTAAAGCATAATCAGATATGTCTGTTGCCAGGACATCACAACCCTTGTTTAACAAGCCTTGTTCAATAAACGCATTGCCGCATCCAATACTTAATATCCTTTTACTTGTGTTCTTAAGAGAATCATATATCTTATTAACAACTTTATTGCAGTATTTTTTACTATATGTTGATGGGGTAACGCTATCTCCATATGCTTTTCTTTCTTCCCAGATGTCAAACCTGTTTTTTCTTTTAACAATTGCGCTTTCATATAGCTTTTTTACAATCTTTTTATTGCTCATTCTTTCACCTTTCTATTATTTTTTTCACAAGCAGGTCTATTTTTTCATGCGAATACTTTGTATAGTAATCATTTCCAAAAACAAAACCGCTCATGCCATTAGCTTCAATTAAATAGACTTTTTCACTCTCTCCTACAAAGAAATCCAAAGAATAATTCCTAAATGTGCAATCCTTGAATTTTGAATCAATTTCATTTGCTTTTTCAAGTACTACCTCTGGAATGTCCTCATTAGAAATATATTTCATAGAACCTCCTAAATGATAATTGCATCTAAATTCTCCTGGTTTAGAAAACCTATAGAAACTTTGTATAATCTCTTCATTCAGAAAAACAAGACGCAGGTCATAAGGGACTGAATCAGCGCCTTTAATCTTTTTAAGATTTTTGACAAATGCTTGAATAATATATTCTGTTTTGCTATTATTATTATTATTAACAATAGATTCCAGTTCTTTAGGATTTAAGGAAATTGCAGAAACATCTTTGCCGCCAAAGCTTTTGGTTGATTTCACAACTAATTTATTTTTGTCAAAATCTTTTTCTCCTTTAATCTTCTGCAATAAGCAGTCAATATTCTCAGAAGGATTAGTGCTTACTTTTACAGTTGGTATGCAGTATTCAGGCAATAATTCATATGTTTTATATTTATCACTAAGTGTATCAAATAACTCAAGAGTTCCAACAATTTCATAAGATGATTGCAAAGATTTTATTTGTTTAAGATGGTCTTCACCTTTAATTGGATATCTTAACAGAATTGAATTTGATCTTGTTTGCTCTTTTATTGGAATCCATTTATTTTCATAGATCCATGATGATTCAATATTATCAGCAAATACATCATCTATTGTGGCAAGTGTTGCCTGCAATCCATACTTTGTAAATGCTTCTATCATAAATTTATATTGTATGTTTAAATCATTGAATTGATTATAGAACGGTTTGGAGTTCTCTGGTGCATTCTTTGCTCTTTGGCATAAGCTTGTGTCGCTCACAATTGCAATATCAAATTTGTGTTTCATAAAAGAAAGTATGCTCTCCTGTTATATAAAAATAATTAACTCTAATTTTATCAAAAACGCATTAGCTCTAGCTATCCTAAGAATAAACTAAACTTTCTCTCTTTGCACCCTTGATAGGTTTTCTTTGACTCAAAAAAGATTTTTCAATAGAGGACTTTGATTAACCCTACTTTTGATGAATTAATCAAAGTAATCTATCAGAGTTTTGAACAAATTGATGGGTTATTCAAAACTCTCAATATATAAATTTTAATTTTTTCTTAAAATCAATCCAAATAGTTAGCTTTAGATAAAATTCTCTACAATAATTTTTATATAATCGCAGCATATAC
>JAGLGH010000011.1 GCA_023144115.1 Nanobdellota archaeon
TCAAAGAAGATGCGTTTGTTCTTAGGAGTGATATTGCTAATGCTCTAAGAAAAGACCCCTATAGCAATAAAAAAATACGAGAAGGCTTATTAGATTATGTTACAAAAGGAGACACAGGACTTGTTAAAGCTAATCTATCACTTGTTCAAGAGACAAATGGTGGTAATATGAGCAATAGGATGGGGTGGTACTTAAGTTCAGATCCTGGATTGCGGCTTGTCAGAGTTGGTGGTGTTGAGCTTGAATATTCTAATTGTGGCTATAACCTTAACCTCAACAATGTGCATCTTGTTGGAAAAATTGCAAAACCGTTTACATTTAAAGATTTGGAGTCTCAAGTTAGGCAAAGCGATTTGATTTCTTAAATAAATATCTCTAAAATCTTGATGAACTTGGTTTTAAGTTTGTTTATTAATCTGTTAGGATAGGAACTTTTATAAATCCGTTGCAACTTTAAAGTAATAATAACACAACCCCCCAACAATCCCCACAGCAATAAGCTTAAAATTTCAATCCGAAAAGGTAATGAAACTAGAAATAGCTTAATTGGGATTTATTTGATATCTATGAATAACTATTTTGCAATGGAATTATGAAGAAAATTCAATTTTTATTATAAGATTAGTATTCATGGAAAGACTTGGAAATACATGAAAATAAGAGTATTAAATGTTTTCAAGTTAGATTTAACTTAATTTTAATAGAGATAATTCTATTTAAATATTGTTCTGAAACTCTAAGAAGGAGGTATTATTATGAGTCCTATTGTGAGTCCTGAAGTCATTTATATGTTAAAGATAGCCTGTGTTTTGTCCTGGCTGGTTGTTCTCTCTACCTTTATTTTAAAAAAGATTCTTAGTAAAAAAATTAAGGATGTTGTTGAAGAAGAACATGTTGAGGAAGAACAGAAGATTATACAAAAGTCTCCTCTCCATAAACTAAAAAAGGTTATGTTTATCCTTTTGTATGTTTACGTGGGATGTACAATTGTAGGGTATCCAATCTCCTGGTATTTAGAAAAAGTCCCTGAAATCAATTGGAAAGTAGACCTCTTGGTTATATTTGGGATTTTTGTCCCAGGTCTGGTTTTCTTCAATATAGGCGAAGACATTGTAGGTCTTGCCAGAAAAGCGAAGACCCTTGAGGAAGGAGGTAATGGGACTTAGATTTATTTATTGAGAAAGTGGGGGATGTTACAGAATCATTGTCATGTGACATCCTCCTGGGAGGTAATATTAATAAGATTCAAAATTTTTTCATTATTTATTTTCTATATAGATAATAATTTCCCTCAGAAACTGTTTAACCCTTAACATATTTTTGTTAGTATGTTTATAAAATATTTAATAAGACTTATAAATAAACTCAGATTTATGCTTGATTCTATGAAAGCTGTTATTATGGCTGCAGGAAAAGGCAGGAGGATGCTGCCTCTTACATTGGATATTCCAAAGGTGCTTGTAGAGATTTGTGGAAAACCTTTTCTTTATTATCTATTAAAGAATCTGGAGAAAGCAGGTGTTGAGGATATTGCTATAATTGCTGGGTATAAGAAGGAGATGATTGAGGAGTTTGTTAGTAGATATGGTTTTAGAATAGGATTGATAGAGCAGAAAGAACAGAAAGGCACAGGCCATGCTGTAAAACTTGCAAGAGAATTTGCAGATGGGAAAAATTTCCTTGTGCTTAATGGAGACAATCTCTGGTCAGCAGATGACATTAATTCAATCTGTAATGATAATAGCTTCAATTATGTGTGTGGGATTGAGCATAAGCATCCTGAGAAGTATGGTGTGCTTGATGCTGGTGATGGTTTTCTAAGGAGTATTGTTGAAAAGCCTGTGCAATATGTCGGCAGTTTAATCAATACAGGTCTGTACAAGTTTACGCCGGAGATATTTGATGCTCTTGACAAGATTGGGATATCTCTAAGAGGAGAGTATGAGCTGACAGATGCAATCGCAATTCTTGCAAAGCAAAAAAAGGTGAAAGTAAAAAAAATAAATGATTATTGGAAAGATCTTGGGAAAATTGAAGATATAGAATTGATAGAGAATTTTATTAAAACAAATAAAGGTGAAAAAACATGTGCGGAATAATAGGAATGACTCAGAAGAATAATGGTTCAGCAAAGAATGATTTGCTTGCTGCGTTAAAGCGGCTTGAATATAGGGGATATGACTCCTGCGGTTTTGCGACATCAGAGGGGATTATCAGCAAAGAGATAGGGAAGATAAGCACTTTTATAGACCAGATTGATGATATGGATTTTACAACAGCAATCTGTCATACGCGCTGGGGTACGCATGGAGGCATCACAAAAATAAATGCCCACCCTCATTTCAATGAGAAGAAAACAATCTTTGCTGTCCATAATGGGATTCTGGAGAATTTTGCTGAACTTAGAAAGATGCTTGAAGATAATGGATATAATTTTGTGTCAGATACAGACAGCGAAATAATTCCTCATTATTTTGACATGGAGTTAGCAAAGGGAAAGACAGTTGAAGAAGTTATAAGAAAATTTTTTATTGAAGCAAAAGGAACATTTGCAGTGCTCCTTGTGATGAAAGAACAGGATAAGATATATGCATTCAAGAAGGATTCTCCGCTTGTTCTGGGGCTGTGCAAAGATAAGATAGTGCTTGCTTCAGATATATATGCGTTCAGTAATCTTACAGATAAGGCAATATTTTTTGATGATTATCAATATGCTGTGATCAGTCCTGAGAGATTTCATTTTTATGATAAAGAGGGGAATCTGATTAAGAAAGAGATAACCAGATTTGAATGGAGTACAGAGGAAGAGACAAAGGAGGAGTTTTCCCATTACATGATAAAGGAGATAAAGGAGCAACCTGTAACATCAAAGAGACTTATTGGAGGGCTTGCAACAATACAGCATGAGAGGCTTGATAAAATAATATCTCTGATAAGATCTGCAGGAAAGATTGTTTTTGTCTCCTGCGGCACAAGTTATCATGCTTCACTTATAGG
>JAGLGH010000110.1 GCA_023144115.1 Nanobdellota archaeon
AAGAAGACCCAAATTTTGACAGAGTATATTTAGCAAGGGATATTTATATATCACTTTTAAACAATTATACGACAAGAAATGAAAATTTGATGCCAGAAATACTTAAAGAATGCTAAAATAAATTATTTTCTGTTTTAGTCTATAATCTACTCGCCAACCTCTCAATTATTCACAAAAAATAGGTTTCCATTAGCATCACTAAAATTTAGAACACTATTTAAACACGAGATATATCAAATCATAACATGTGGACAGCAAAAATAAAATTCAGCGGAAAAGGAAAGTTAGTAGGAAGCAAAACTCTAAAATATAATATAAACCTGTTCGGTTTTCCGCTTTCTTATTATTATGAAAAAGACTGGATCACAGTTCAAATTACCGGAACAATCTTTGGAAAAAAAGAAGACAAAAAAAGATTTATAAGAGAATTAAAAAAAGAGGCAAGAGTAATAAATTTTGAATCAAACAATGATTTTTTTATTGGAACAATCCAAGAGCCTGTCTATACAAAATGCATTTATAATAAGGACATCATCCATCTTGCTCCTGCCCTGATATCTGAGAAGGGGTATGAAATAATCACAATCGGAAGCTTTCAAAGACAACCTCTGACAAAGATCATCAATTTGTTTGAAGAAAAATACAATGGTAAATTAATATCAATCCAGCAAAAGAAAATAAAATCAATATCTATAATAAAAGTGCATCCAGAGTTGACAGGAAAACAAAAAGAGGCAATGACTTTGGCAATCAAAGAAGGATATTACCATTCACCAAGAAAAATAAGTGTACAGCAACTTGCTAAACTAACTAACTTAAGCTTCTCAACATACCAGGTGCATTTAAGGAAAGCTGAAGAAAAATTGATGCCTTATTTATTTGAATAAAGCGAAAATCCTTGATTCACTATCCCACGCAGCAAGCTGAGGGGTATTAAGCGAATCTTCAAGACGGATTTTCTGTCATTACAACTTGGAATTTAAAATCCGATGCAAGCATCGGGTTATTTACCCAAGTTGTAATAAAACCAGATATATATCGCTATAAATAATATATTCTCGATTATAATCCCATTATTTAATGATTACAATAAAGGATATTTTAATAGACGATGAAATACAAAAATATAACAAAGAATGGAAAGATTTCAAAGATAAATATAAGCACAACACTTCATACAATGTACATTCAGGCAATCCTGTAATCAGTAGGATATATAAATTTGAAGACAAGCCTCTATTCAGAGCGCATGTTTTCTGCAGGAGATTAAGAAAGGAAGATCCTTATAATATGGCTAAGAAATGCCTCCAGCCATTCTGGCATGCAAAACATTACTTAACAGTTGCTGAACAGATGTATACTGCAAGCACAAGATTAATTATTGGAGACAATTACAATCAGCTAATGGCCAAGGAAGTTCCAGGACAATTCAGATGGAAAAATCCAATCTTCTGGAGAGATAATGTATCTATTGAACTAATCAGGGTAGAGCTTGGAAAACGGGGAAAATATGATGTTCAGCAAGGATATTTCACATTTTATTCAGAAAAAGCAGATAAAGTATTATCACGAATGAGTGCAGCATCCTATTGGCAGAAAAGGGCATATGTAAAAGATATTCAAGATATAAAGCAATATAATGGAAAGGGCATTGAAAGTCTAATCAGAAAGATAAAATGGCAGGATATCAATCACAAACGCATCCTGAAGCCAAGGAATAACCTACTAACAACAAAAGATGATTTAATCAAAGAATTAAGAAAAGGCAATATTCCTGAGAAAGAATTGGATGATTTTTTTTCATTCTGGTAAAGCAAGCAATAAGATATACTATTATTCACAAAAAATGGATAAAACATCAATAAAAAGTGAATAATAGAAACTCAACTATTTTTCTTCTAAAAATTCATCCAAAATAAGCCCTATAAGTAGTCTTTATCATCTCCCTGATGCCCCTTTTAGGCACCCATCCAAGCACTTTCTTAGCTTTCTCGTTTGATGCCACAAACCCAGCAGGATCTCCCTCCCTGCTAGAACCAACTTCATAATTCAGCTTTTTTCCAGTCACTTCCATTGTCATATCAACAAGTTCTTTTACACTCACCCCTGTAGAAGTACCTAAATTAATAATCCCATTCTCTTCTGCATCCAGCGCCAGTATATGCGCATCAACCAAATCATTGATATCAATATAATCCCTTATGCATGTTCCATCCCTTGTATCATAATTATCTCCATAAATCACAAATTTATCCCTCTTCCCTGCCAAAACTTCCATTATTATAGACATAACATTCTTTGCATCAGGGTCAGTATAGTTTAATCCTGCATCTCCTGCAACATTAAAATATCTCAAAGAAATATATTTAAACTCATGAATCCTGGAATACCATACAATCATTTCCTCACTTGCAAGCTTTGTAAAGCCGTAATAATTAATAGTGCTAAGAGCACAATTCTCATCAACCAGAAACTCTTTAGGTATACCATAGACTGCAGCGCTTGATGAATATATTATTTTATTTACTTTATATTTAACCATCATATTAAGCAGGTTCACAGTCCCTGTGATGTTATCAGAATACTTAACAGCATTCTCCATTGATTCATCCACTGCCTTATATCCTGCAAAGTGCATCACTGCATCAATCTTATTCTCAGAAAATACCTTTGCCAGATTTTCCTTATCAACAAGATCAACTTCATAAAACTTTGCTCTGGAATCAATAAACTTTTTTTTGCCATTAGACAGGTTATCGACAATAACAACATCATGTCCTTTTTCAATCAATGCCCTCACAGCTGCGCTGCCGATATATCCAGCTCCGCCAGTAACAAGTATAGTTTCCATCATCGTTCTCTCATACAGCTTTCTAAGCACATAATTATACTAACACCAGCTCATTTATATACTTTAGCTTGAGAAAAAAGAAAGTTTTATAAAGAGATTTTGATTCCCTATATTCGGACGGCCATAGTGGCTTGGTTCTACCCGTTCCCATTTCGAACACGGAAGTCAAGCAGGCTTACGTTCCATGTTGTACTGTACTTATGTACGGGAACCATGGAAAGCTGTCTACCTTTTTTTATATTGGTCAAATGATTA
>JAGLGH010000111.1 GCA_023144115.1 Nanobdellota archaeon
CTTATTGTCCAGTTTCTTAAATATATAAATATCTCATATTAAACCGAAATATGGATAAACCGATGGTTATTCTCCAGTAATAAAATGAAATTGCTAATAGTTGAGGATCAAGAATATCCCCTGGAAGCCTTAGTACGAGCAGTCAATAAAGTAATGCCTACTCACTACACTGATTTTTCTAAAGGCAATTATGATGTAGCAAGATGCTATATTGATGCTCAAAGTAGAATCTCAAAAAATGATTACCAGATAATATTATTGGATAATAGAATGCCTTATGAGAATCAGGGAGATTTAGAAACAACTGACTTTGACAGGTTTTGTTCATGTTTAGAAAATATTGGTTATAATTTAATTCCAATTATAAAGGAAAAAAATCCAAATACTGTTGTAATTGGAACCTCATCTCTATCAAAAGGCGAATTAAGAAGTCTTCCTGCACCAGATTATACTATGACTAAGATGTGGGGAGAGGCTGAAACTGATTTAGAAGATAAACTAAAACAAATTTTAAGGTAATTCAAGAATAATCTTTCCTTCTTTTTCCAGGATATCTTTTATTATCTTATGCTTTTTCAACTTTGCTTTTATCTCTTGCCAGGAATACTTCTCCCTTGCTTTCCTAAGCTCTACAAGCACCTCATTCACAATCTGATAATTGCTATACATAAGCTCGCCTGCAGCAGTTGAATCTTTTTCTGTCTTTTTCAGCTTCTGCACGCTCTTTTCCTGCATTTCAATCATCTTCTTCACTTTGTTCAGCTTTTCTTCATACTTTGATGTTGTCTCTCCCATCTCTGCTTCTTTCTCTTCCTGAGTCAGAATCTGATCAAACGCATTATTATAACTTTCTGCCTGCTTTGCTTTGAAATCCTTGTAGGATTCCAGGCTAAAAGGAACTATATCTTTGATTATGCCCTCTTCTTTTTCGATAATTACTGGCTTAATCACCCTCTTCTTCAGTTCCTGCAGCTGGTTGTTCAAAGAGGTTATTTCCTTATCATCCAGCTGCTTCTTATTCTTATCTATATCTGCAAGCACTAATATCTCTTCTGCATACAGTCCTCCAAGCCCAAGCTCAACTGCAAGCAGCTGAACCACAGTCTTAGCAGATGATGCAAGAAGATTCTTCAACTGCTGCTTAGACAATTCCAGAAGATTATACTCCTTCTTTGGATACTCATACTTCAGTCCAGGCCTTACTGTCCTGTCTTTCCACCTATGCATTACCACAGCCTGTATTATAGTCAGATCTTCTTTGCAGAACACGATATTACCTTTGCTAAAAAGCTCTATGTATAGATATCTCTTTTCTTCCCTTGTCTCAAACTCTAGCTCAATAATCCGCTCAAAACCCAGCTGCCTTATTGACCTTAATCTGGAATTTGCCAGATGCTTCCTTAAAGTCATGCAAAATCCTCTGGGAGTCTGGACTTCAGGCTTGTATACTGTCAGATATGTGAATCCAGGAGGCGCAATCCTTAATCTCAGCTTGCCAACTCCTGTCTTGTGGAACTGGAATATGTAATCCATTTTGTCCAACTGGTATATCTGATCAACTTTCGCATCTTTAAGAATATCAAATTCTTTAGTAAGATAATGAAGTTCTATTGAGGATGTCTGTGCCTTGAGCAATTGCATGTGAAGGGTTAAGATAAGGTGATATTTAAATATACCCTTGTTGACAAAGAAATCCCTTTGTTTTCCTATAATTATTAGGGAAAGAGATTGACTTAAGATCATCAAGAGTATCAATATCTATTTTTCTTTTTACTATTTTTAGCTTTGGCGCTTTTGTCATTATCCCGATACATGAAGTTATGAAATTTGCAAACGAGGGATGTTTATCCAGATAAGATGCAAACTTACTGCCATATTTCTCATCTAATCCCCCAAGATAAAACCTTAAATCAAATGTTGGACCTGCCAGAATATTAAATCTATCAAGATGATTAAACCAGGAATCCAGTTCTCTTTCATTAAAAATAATATCTCCAGTTATTGCTATCACTTTTTTAGCCCCCTTCTTGTTATAGATATATCTAACTGAATCTGGCAAGCCAAGGATTAAACTATACTGAGTACGTTGATAAAAATTCCAATAAGGATATGCTCTATTAAAATCATCAATATCACCCTTAGGGCATGCAATAGTGATACTGCATACGTTCGAAGCTACTGCTACTATATCCTCCAGCATATATTTTGCAAATTGCGCACTTGCCTTATATCCAATATCCTTCCCCAACCTGGTCTTTGACTTGCCTTCCCTGGGAAATTTATTTAGAACCAAGAGATGCCTCATGATTTAATTTATTAATAGGTAATATATAAAATTATCTTTGCTATTTCTTTTCTATATTGAAACTAAATAACATAAAAAATAAAAATAAAAAATAAAAAAACACGCAAAGGTGATATCCAGATACTAGAGATAAGTATATCATCTTAAGTATCTGGATATCTACATCACATGTTATGACTATTCTTTTAGTTCCCTCCTCTTCTTCTTAAATGTAAATCCCATCCCGACAAGCCCTGTTCCCAAGAGGAGCATTGTCGCGGGTTCCGGTATGGGTGTGCCATGGCCCCCATTAGGTCTAACAATAAAATCATTGGTTGTTAGGAATGGATTTGTTTTATAATTCGGATCTTCCAAGGCGGTGCTCCATGCGTACAGCTTTTCTCCCCCATGAGATCCATCCTTAGCAGCGAACACACCGTACACCGGCTCCATCTCAGTGACTATAACAGAGCCGTATAACCACATCCCGTCATAGTCATCAACCCCAAAATCTCCTTCACCATATCCCTCAAATTTGACCCCATAAATTGAATTCGGCCAATTTGTACCTCCAGAATATTCTTCAGGGATACTTAACTCCATGTTTGGATCGCCACCAGTCCAGGTTAAAAATGGAACTCCATCATCTCCTAAGTCAGTCACCTCTATGATTAAATGGGATAAGTCTTTAACTTGTCCCGTAAGAGTCGGACTCACAGCAACTATATAAGCATAGGTCCAATACCCTGACCCACTGTCATAGGAGACATCCCAATTTAACTGGAACTCAGGCCATCCTGTTCCTGTAGTATTAATTCCTCCTCCTGATTTGCTTCGACTCCCTTCAAACTCACCACTTGCATCAGTTCCCCATATTAGAACCGCATGTGCAGGTGATACTAGAAACAAAACCAGCAGAAGGATTAATAAACATGATAATCGTTTCATTTGTTTAATCCTTATTCTTAGGGTTAATTTTAATTTAATCGATATTAATTAATCATGATTAAATGCTCCAGGCCAATAAGATACATCACCTCCCTTCAGGTTATAAGGTTAAAAGTTAATATCACCCCCTTTCCTAAATTAGCTATGATATTATATGATTAATCTTGTAAAAGTTAATATCACCTCCAATCATTACAAAATCATTATTAGAAAAGTCAGCATCACCTCCTTTTCTAACTTAGCTATGATATTATAATTGATCTTGTAAAAGTTAATATCACCTCCCTTCAATTCTAGTTAGAAGTTAGTGTTAATTATTTTAATATACCTACATCTATAGAAAAAGATATCCTCCTATGACCTAGACCCTTTAATTCCTTTGTTTTAGGGTTATTCCAAGCCATTCCATCAATTCAGGCACAAGATAAAAACAGAATCTTCTTCATGGATTTATCTTTTGCCTATGCACTATTAAAGAATTTTCTTGTTTTTCGACATAGAGATTCTTTAATTTGGCAGGTGTTAGATTCAGCTAATGTTTTGCAGTTTTTGCAAAAGATTGTATCATCTAACGACGTAAGGTTTTATTTTGGGTATAGAATATTGAAAGTAAAGGTTATTTATAAACTTTTTGAGAATCTGGATAAATTTAAACTCATCGTCTTCTCCAGTATAACTTATAGCCTGTTATGATGATTATTAGAACAAGTTGTTTCAAATGATTAGAAATAACTTCTAATGAGTAAAATACCATTTAACTAATCTTACAAAAGAAGGAAAAATAAAAATAATAAGTGGAGAAAAGAAGGACATTGGGAAATTGCAAATCTAAAACCAAAACTAATATAAACCAATACAATACACACAATATCATGTACAGAAAAAAGATTTATGGAAAAAGCAGGATAGACAAATGCCCATTTTGCGGCAAGCAGGCGATAACAAAAAACAGCCAGGGTGTCTCTGTCTGCCTGACTCACAAACATGCAATCATGAATGATCTCAAATGCGCATGTGGCGAATATCTTGACATAAGAGAAGGAAAATATGGTTATTTTTTTATATGCATGAATTGCGGTCCGCAAAGCCATACTAAAGTATATGCGCTAAATGAAATCAAAGACATAAGCAAGAAAGAACATCCTATAAAAGACATAAGCAAAAAAGAGCAACCTATAAAAGATACAAGCAAGAAAGAACATCCCAAGGCAAAAGAAACAATAATAACATCAGACGACCCAAACTACTTCTAAATCAATTTTTGAAGAAAATTTTTACTAAGAAATTTCTCTAATTTTTTTGGATCATGCCTGAGGATATCAGACTCATTAAGAAGATCAGCACTGATACCTCTCACATTTTGCAGCCTGTTTGTATCATCTTCCACAAATTCAGCATTCTGCTTTTTGTACTTCTCAAGAATATCTTTGCTTGGCTTTTTTGAATTTACTACAATATAATCCAGCACATCTTTGTCAAGATACTTCTCAATCTCAAGAACAAAATCAGATGCCTTAAACCCTGTTGTCTCACCCTGCTTTGTCATGATATTACAGAAATATATCTTTTTTGCCTTTGACCTCTGTATAGCAGGAACAATCCCATGCACAAGAAGATTAGGAATTATGCTTGTATAAAGATCTCCAGGACCAATGATTATGATATCAGCATCCATAAGAGCATCCCTACAATCACAATAAATTCTTGCTTGAGGCTCAAGGAATACTTTTCTTATTGCAATATTAGGGTCATGCTTAGGCACATCTATATGTGTTTCGCCACAGATGATTGTGCTATCTTCCAGCTCTGCGCACAAATGAGCATCATCCACAGTCACAGGCAGCACCCTGCCTTTGATATTGAGGATGTTTCCAGCTTCCCTTATTGCTGCGCCAGGGGATCCAGTGATATCTGCAAGAGCAGTGATGATAAGATTGCCGAGGTTATGACCTTTCAGTCCGCCTTTCGCAAACCTGTAAGAGAATATTTCCTTCATCAGCAATGGAGACTGCGATAATGCTATTATTGATTTTCTTATGTCTCCAGGCGGCAGCACCCCATACTCATCTCTCAGCACACCTGAACTTCCTCCACTATCAATCATTGATACAATAGCGGTTATATCAAAGTCTTTAAGACCGCGCAGCATCTGATAAGTGCCTGTCCCTCCGCCAATTGTCACAATCTTCATGCCAAGATCTCTCTCAACTCTATAAGATTATTGATTTTATGATCTGGCAGTTGCTGCTTATTGGCTGGCTCTGCATCTTTAAACCTTCCTCTCATGCACCTTATTGACATAATGCCAAGCCTGTTTGCAGCCTCAATCTCTGAAAATATCTTATCCCCGACCACCACAACTTCTTCTGGCTTTAAAGAATATTTATCAAGAATTAATCTCATCTTTTTTTCCTTATCACTATTCGCAATGTCGTCAAAAATTATATCATAAAAATATTTTTTTATTCCAAGCAGTTCTATTTTCTTCTTTTGAGCATCAGGTCTTCCTGTAGTGAGCAATATCAGCTTATACTTACCAAGCTCTTGAAGCATATCATTTACTTCAGGAAACAGCTCAGGATTTCCTACATAATTATAATATGCATGAATTCCTGCGCTAACTGCATCCTTGCCTGCGCCATACTTCTTTGCAAGCCTGCTCGCAAATTCAGGTATAAAAGCATGAGCATTTTCATGCAAATCAATATCCTTAATGCTTGCAGGGAGTCCTGCACCTATCATCGCTCTGAGCATCTCCTGCATTGAATCATTTAGTGTGCTGGATGTGTCGCAAAGAGTATCATCCAGGTCGAAGATTATTGCTTTTATCATTTTTATCTTACTTACCATATAATCTTATTTATTTATAGTTTTCGGTTAAATGCCTATATATATCTCAACGTATTACACCTTCAATACTCAATATAAATATACTAAAAAAATCAAGTTAATGGTCAAACAGTTTCCAGTAGAAATTTCTCAGGATTATAGCCTAGAACATACCAATTGTGATTATTACTGAGTAGATACAAGGCAGTTAAGTTTATAAAGTAATAGGGAATATGGATGAGATATACAACCCAAATAAACAATAATTAGATAACATTAAATTTTTGCGCAATGCAAAATTCTTAGTGAAATCTAATACATTCCCAATAAAGAAAACCTATGTCAAAAAAACAAGAATGTCTTTACTGGTGCCTTATGGAATAACCTAATATGGTCTGGAATCGCTTGAAAACAGAAGAATTAATAGATTCCAATGATTAGGTGATACTATTATATAGATAGCAATATTTTCTAATCTTTACATTAAAAGGCGGTGATGATTAAACTAATTTCTAACCTTACAACCCGAAAGGAGGTAATTATAATAGCAGGTATTAATTGGAAATTAAAAATCACAAGTAATTATTAACTAATTTTTTAAGAAAGGAAATTATTATGAAAACAAGTATAGCAATTTTAAGCTGTTTGTTTATTATGCTTTGTGTGACTGCTACAGCTGATGCTACAACAATTGATGCCTGGACCGCTATTGGGATAATAGACCCGCAAACAGGTAGTGTTGATGCAGGTGTTGGTCCGGTAATTGAGCATGGCACTTCTGGAACAGTGGTGAATAATATTTCTTACGGAGATATTTATCTTGGTAGTGGGGCTATTGCCTCAAGTTCAGGGGATGTTGATGGTAATACAGCAGTAGAGGCTGCTTTCAGAGGTTATGATGCCCAGGTTCAGGCAGATGTATATTGGTCAGAGTCCTACACTATAACCACAGCTGGAGTTTATACATGGGATTTTACCGTTACAGATGGAGAATTAGCAATCAATGAGTAT
The DNA here is from genome assembly GCA_023144115.1 of Nanobdellota archaeon. Taxonomy (GTDB): domain Archaea; phylum Nanobdellota; class Nanobdellia; order Woesearchaeales; family JAGLGH01; genus JAGLGH01. Next base: position 7,073 of record JAGLGH010000111.1, read on the forward strand.
TGCGGCGAAGTAGTATCATTTGAGATGGGTATTTTCTTAGGCACAGATCATATTTGGAACACTGGAGCTGCATTATCAGGCAGTAGAGGTACATATACCTATGGAACATGGGGAACAGACCTTGGTGAAACTTATCATAATTACGGTCTTGTTCCGGATTATTTCTGGGATGGATGGGGTTACACCTATGCAGATTATTCAGGAAGCCTAAATCTGGGTACATACGTTGCTGGCGATACTATTGAATTGAGCTATTTCCTTAGAGTTCTTGCTAACGGACCAGGAGGACCAGGACTTGTGACTGGTGGATTTGCATCTCTTGGAGATCCAGGTCAACTCGGTAATTCAAGTATTACAGGCGGAATTACTTTTCAAGGCGGTGAACCAGCACCAGTACCTGAACCTGCTACATGCCTCTTACTCGGATCAGGGCTTGTCTGTATGGGATTT
>JAGLGH010000112.1 GCA_023144115.1 Nanobdellota archaeon
ATTTATGACCTAATAGAGTATAAATTACATTGTTTAACTAAAAACCGTTATTTAATACCTCCCTTTTTCTGAAGTTCACTCACCAACAGGATGGATTCGGCAACTTCCTTCATAGAACGACGGGAATCCATACTTTTTTTATGAATTAAGCTATACGCAATATCTTCATCTAAATTATTTGAACGCATCAAAACACATTTGGCCCGATCAATCAGTTTTCTGGTTTCCAAGGCTTCCTTTGCCTTAATGGCCTCCTCAATGAGTTTTGTATTTTCAATTGTTACAGCTGCCTGATTGGCAACCATTTGCAACACATTAACTTCTTCTTGAATAAATGAATGCGGTTCCTTTGTATACACGTTAATAAGACCCACGGCTTTATCTTTCACAACCATCGGAACGCAAAGCATAGAAGTAAGATTTTCCTTAACGGCTAGCTCCCTAAATCTGTATTTCTTCTCTTTTCGTACATCATAGATCATGGCCGGCTTCTTGTTCTTAAAAACTTCCCCGCTTAAACTGCCATTTACTTTGAGATTAGGTTTCAACCTGTACTCTTTACTCAAACTTTGCGTGGCCTTTATCGCCAACTCACTCCCCTTTTTATCTAAAAGCATAATAGAGCATATTCTGGAATTAAGCATTTCAGCCGTGACAATGACGATAAGATTTAAGATCTCATCGAGATAATGCTCTGAAGTAATGGATTTGCTGACCTTGACCAGGCTATCGAACTGTAAGGCCTTCTTTTTTGTTTCTTCGTAGAGGCACGCATTCTCAATAACGCCGCCTATCTGTTTAACAATGAGCGAAATTAGGCTGACCGTTCTTTCGCTGTATTCATGTGGTTTCTTGTGTTGAACATTGACAACCCCAACACATTCCTTTTTATTAACAATGGGTATAGAGAGAAAAGCTTCGTATCTATCTTCCGGCAAAATATCAAAACTCTTAAAACGCGCGTCTTGATAAGCCTGATGACTTATCGCGACAAGCTTATTTTTACTTGCCACCCATCCAGTGATGCCTTCGCCTATTTTTAGGTTAACTTTTCCTAGTTCTTCTTTATGGGGTGTTTTTGATGCCATTAGAATAAGATGCCGTTTTTTTTCATCAAACAAATAAATAAACACGGAATCCCCCTTCGTCATATCACTAACGACCTCGACAACCTCATGAAGGATCCATCTTAAGTCAAGCTCTGAATTTGTAATTTCGACAACTTTTCTTAAAATCTTGTTTTCCTGAGTTTGACTAACATTTAATTTTTTGTTTTTCATCTTTTCCACGTGATGCCCCTACCTATTCTTTATATCCGAAAATGTCTAAAATAAAAAAGCCCCCTTTCAAACACCATCGTTTGATAAGAGGACTTCCAAGCCCTTAACTTCAAATGGACATAAAAAAACCGACGGCGTATTTCACTGCCAGTCGGGCTTCCTTGTCCTATTTTAAAAACCGTCAATGATTTTCAAAACAAATTAAACATCAATAACGCAAATATAAAACATATTTTGAGCTTTGTCAAGAATGTTTTTGAAATTGTTATTTCGATTCAAAAGTGGCCCCTTTAAAGAGTGCGATACTTGGAAGAAAAAGGAGACCCCAAGCTGGCCAAACAAATCCACAAAAAGTTTACTAATAAGCAAGTTAAAGAACTCATGCAAAAATACGTCAACAAAGAGATTGAACGAGAATATCTTCAAGAAATCTTCGGAATCGGCAAGTTCCGATTATTTTCTAGATAAATACTTCAAAAAAATGGAACCTCAAGATGAGTTGGAATACTGAAAACCCTGCACCCTTATTGAAAATAGCAGATAATCCTTTGAGAAATAATATCCGAAGAGACATTCAGCTTATTCTCTCCTACGTCAAAAACCTTAACGACGTGTTCGTATTTCTGATACTCCGGTTTTAATGTGCGCAATATATAGTACGTAACATAGGATAGTT
>JAGLGH010000113.1 GCA_023144115.1 Nanobdellota archaeon
GTTTTTTAGTAATATTTATATACCATAAGTCTTTAGCATAGAATATGGACAAAGCAGAGCAAATAGCGCTTTCTACAGGGAAAAAATATGGAATAAATGAAGCTATGGTAATATACACATCAAAGATAGATGTCAAGGATTATGTTGCTCTCAAATGCAAGTTTGGATGCACAAGATATGGAAAAAGCTATAGCTGCCCACCAAATACCCCAACACCAGAAGAGACAAGAAAAATCATTTTAGAGTACAAGAAAGCTGTTCTTGTCTGTGGCGAGGTAAAAGGGGGGTTTGAGGGACAGAAGAAAATAAGTGACGGCATACTTGCGATTGAAAGAGCGCTTTTCTTAAGCGGATATTACAAAAGCTTTGCAATGACTCCAGGGTCATGCACAATATGCAAAGATTGCAATTGCCATGATGATAAACCATGCAGATTCCCTGAAAAGTGCAGGCCGACAATAGAAGGAGTGGGCATTGATATATTTTCTACACTAAAGAAGTTCAAGAAGAACCTTGATGTCATCAAGGACAGGACAAAGTTTATCTGTTATGGATTGATATTGTTGGAGTGAAAAGTACTAGATAAAATTCTTTTTTGAGGGGTTAATTGTATTTGTAGTAGTCATTAACCTTAGTTTTGCAAAATATTAAATAATGCTTAACCAGGACAGGTGTCATTAAATAGTGATAAAAACCGAAACATTTATAGGCTAGTGTTTATTTAGTGCTTTAAAATAAGGGGCAAATCCAAAAATGGACAGTATAGAATCTTTTTTAGGAAAGTACGAGGATAATCTTGATGATATAGTATTTGGAGGAGGTTGGGCTATTGAAATGATTCAAGATAGGACCCATAATCCTTATAGAGATCACAATGATATAGATACTCTGGTTTTAGATGGAAATCTTAAACTTGAAAGTGACAGTCATTCAGTTCCTGGCAGGTATTTCTATTCTATAGATATGAAGGATGTAAATTGGCTTAGTGACTTTATAGTTGAAAAGCAGGTTGTTCTTAACAAGAAAGCTTATGATGTTAAAGTGCTATGCCCTGAATTCATTGCAGTCTCAAAAGCATTTTCAAGGATTGGAGTAGCAAGGGCTAAGGATAATATGGATATAAGGCATATATTTCAGACTATTGATTTAGATAAAGAAAAGATCTATAATCTGATTGAAAACGCAAAACTTCTTCGAGAAGAGAGCATCTTTTTGGATATGATGGTAGAAAAAGGTTTGGAAACTAAGAAGTACTCCATATCTGATTTCAATAAAAAAATATTCCAAGAAAAATTTAATATTGAAAAAATTCCTATACATATCACAAGCAGAATCTTAGAAGCTTATGATTTTCTCTTCTCAAATATTAAAAAAGGATTAGGAGCAGAATGGATAAAAAACAATAAAAAAAGAATACAAGAAATACTAAATAACATAGATGTACAAAAAGTAGATAATTATACATTTGCATTAGGACTTAGTGATGCATTGATACAAAAAGTAGAAGATTATGGATTAGGAATTAAGGATGCATTGAAATATTCTAAAGACAGTATGAAGGAAGGTTTGGTTGATAAGCTTCTTGATATTCCTAATGCGCAAAAAGCAAGAAATTATGGATCAGCAATTAAGAATGCATTGGAATATTCTAACGACAGTATGAAAGAAGGTTTGGTGGATAGTCTTTTAAGTATTAATTATAGAGCAGGGTTTTATGGATCAGGAATTAATAATGCACTGAAATACGCAGAGAGAGATATGAAAAAAGATTTAGCTGATAAGATCATTAAAATTCCTAATCCAATAGATGCACCTGAGTATGGATATGCAATTAAAATTGCATTAGAATACGCAGTTGATGGAACAAAGAAAAGTTTGGCAGATAGGATTCGTGATATTCCTGATGCGCAAAAAGCAAAAATGTATGGAGAATCAATTAGGAATAACTTGATTCATGCTGAAAAGGATATTAATACACAGCAACAGATAATAAATAATATAAAGCCTGACTAATTTCTGTTTCTTAATGGAATGCAAACTAAGTGAAATAGAGCAGAAGATTCCAAAGCAGATATATGAATGCCTTGAAAAAAATGATATCAAAGAACTGAGACCTGCACAGTCAAAGGCAGTTAAAGCAGGACTTCTGGAGGGGAAAAACCTTCTTGTCTGCACTCCTACTGCTTCAGGAAAGACCCTTATTGCAGAACTTGCAGCAACAAAATCAATATTAGAAGGACGAGGAAAGGCTATATATATAACTCCTTTAAAAGCGCTTGCAAGCGAGAAATATAGGGAATTCAAGAAAAAATACAATGATATGTTTAATATTGCTCTTGCAATAGGCGATATGGATTCTCCTGATTATCATCTGGCTAATTATGACCTGATAATATGCACATCTGAAAAGCTTGACAGCCTGATAAGGCACCATTCTCCATGGATTAAGCAGGTAGCAGTTGTCATTGCTGATGAGATTCATCTGCTGAATGATCATGGCAGGGGACCAACGCTGGAGATACTCCTGACAATGCTGAGGCAGATGATAAAAGGCATACAGATCATTGGATTATCTGCAACAATAGGAAATGAGAAAGAGCTTGCAGAATGGCTTGATGCTAATCTTGTTGATGATAAGTGGAGACCTGTTGAATTGCATAAAGGAATTTATTTTGATGAAAAATTAAAATTCTATTAAAAAGTTTTCTGCGAAATATTTAAATACAAGCACTCATGATATTGCATATCAAAATGAAAAAATCAAAAATAGGGCTTGCCCTTGGCAGTGGTGGAGCAAGAGGACTTGCGCATATAGGCGTGTTAAGTGTATTGCTGGAAAATGATATTCCAATAGATTATATTGCTGGTGTCAGCGCAGGGTCTATAGTTAGCGCATATTATGCTTTGAATCTTGAAATTGAAAGCATGGAAGACAAAGTTAAAAAATTAACAAAGAGAGACATGTTCAAGTTGATAGATCCTATTTCTCCAAAGAAGGCATTAATTGCAGGAAACAGGATTAAAGCTTTCATAAAGGATTTGATAGCAGATAAGTCATTCAGCGATACAAAAATACCACTGAGCATCATCGCCACAGACTTTTGCTCAGGAGAGGAAGTCATCATAAAGCAGGGAAAGATTACAGATGCAGCAAGGGCAAGCATCAGCATACCAGGGATATTACCTCCTGTAAGATTAAACAACAGGCTGCTTTTTGACGGAGGGATAGTGAATCCGACTCCTATTGATGTGGTAAAAAGCATGGGTGCAGATATAGTTATTGCTGTTGATCTTACTATGAAAAAGCCAATAAAAATTGAGAATCCGACTATTGTTGAAACACTTATGCAAGCGTATGAGATTCTTAGGATGCAGTCCACAAGACTTAACATTGCTAAAATGAACCAAAATATTATAATCATTCAGCCAAATCTCATTGGCAAACTTAATTCATATAAATTCTACAATAGTGATTTCATAGAAGAAGGAAAGAAGGTTGCCAGAAGGCAATTGCCAAGAATAAAAAGATTATTGCAGAATAGGATATAAATAAAAAGTTTGCAAAGCAAACTTTTTAACCAACATAACTCATCTTTTTCTTATCAGCCATATCCTGAGCTTCTTTGCTGTGTGTCAATATGCCTTTAAGCTTTTGCTCGAATTCTTCTGCCTGCTTTACTAAAGGCTTGACATCAACTTTTAGGCCAAGATACTTATCAAGAACTTCAAGAGAACGCGCAGCTGCGCTGCTGTCAGGCAACTCAGAGAATGTCTCTGCAAATATGCATGTCAAAGGCGCATTAGCCCTAAGCAAGAGCGCGCCTGTAACGCCGAGGATTATCCCTTCCTTCAATGGCTGTGTGCCTATTTGAACAAGCTTTTTCCTACCTGCTGCAATGTTTGAATAATAGAATACTCTTGAGTCAGCAGCACTCTCCTTGCTTCCTACACCTTCTATACTGATTATCTCCTTTGCCTTGAGGATTTTTGCAAGCTTATTGAGCTGCTCAGCAAGCTTCCATTCAAGTCCTGCAACAGCAGTTATAGCATGAAGGATAACCAGATTGTATTTCTTATTATAGAATATGCCCAAAGGCTCAACTACATCTGAATCATGTATTGCAACCATTGCAGGGCTTCCTTCATTGGATATCTTGCCTATCTTCTCAGTCTCAAGATGATTCAAGAGATATTCAGTAGCAATTGTCCCCACTAGCCCAAATCCTGGGAAACCCTCGATAATTTTGACATTCATAGGCTTTTTCTTAAGCTGTAATTCCATTTATAGACACCTCATATTCATAATTTATTTAATCTTATAATAATATTTTAATTTACATAGTATTTAATTATTGCGGTTTTGGATTTGATTTTTTGTGGGGAATTAAATCCTAACTCCAGCTTAGTAGGTTCAACTTAGGAGGTGAATGCAAAAAATAATATCACTTGTTCTTTCACTTTCTTTTCCCCTATTTAATTCTCTTCTTCTCCCTCTCACTTTCTTCTCCTCAATAATTCTTTTTTTATTTCTTTCTTCTTTTATTCCATATATTCTGAGCGATTAATCCTCCTCCCACAATTGCAAGAATAATTATCATGCCTATTAAAATTTCTTTTGTGATAATTCCTTTTTTTTGGTGATTGACTACTTTAACTGGCACTGATTTCTCAAATACTAATACATCCTCTTTGTTGATTGTTCTGATCTCTGTATCAAGCAAATAAGTCTTTGCAGTTGCGTCTTTTTCTACTGTAAATTTTAGGACAGCTTCTCCTGTCTGACCTGATTTTAACACACCAATAAAGTCTGATTTCTCATCAAATTCAAATGGTTGAGAGGCTTCCTTAAATGCTTTAATAGAAACACTCTCTGCTTTTTTTGATCCAGTATTCTTGATTATTAGTCGTAAATCAACTGTATCACCTGCTTTGACCTCTTGAGGGATTGTTTCTATCTCTACAATCTCAAATAAAGGCGTTGCTTTAATTGGAATCATAATACTAATGTTTTTTTCTTTGTACTTGTTATCCTTATCATTATCTTCTTTGTATTTGATAATCAATGTTGCTTCAGATCCATTCTCTTTAACTGCTTCATCTACATCTATATAAAATGTGGCAATTTTACTGCTTTCCGCATCAATTGTGCCTAGATTAGATATATCAGAATATCCATAAGTCGCCCTAAATCCTTCTGGGAGAATTATTTGAGCCATTACGTTCTCTGCTTTGCCATCGCCAATATTTTGAAGTTCAATTGAGAATTTTGCATCTTCTGTATCACTAACCAGTCTTGTTGGTTCTGTCTGTAAACTACCTAATTGAAAATTCACTTCTTCAACTTCAATATCAATCATTAAATCTTTTTTTATAATCCACCACGTTCCAACTTCGCCATAAGTATATCGCAATTCAATTTCATTATCGCCCTCAACTGCATCTTCATCAATTCTTAGCTTATAGTCAACTATAATTGAATCGGTTCCATCCTGACTACCTATTAACTTCCCGTAATTCTTTTGCGCTGCGCCAGAATACAGGGAGAAAGGATAGTCTAAAAGAATCTCTATCACAAAATCTTCAATTGTATGCGTTCCAGTGTTTTCAATCTTAAATCTCACTTCAACAACATCTCCTGAATTAACAGGATCAGGGTCTTGGTTCAGTAAAATTACTTTCACCTGAGGTGTATCAAAAGAACTTGCGCACACAGAACCAATGCACATTAAACACACCAAAGTTAGAATTATTAAATTTTTATTTTTCATTTTTTTCATTTTTTTGTTCCTCCATTAATTTTATTTTTAAAGTTTTCTCCGATTATTAACAATGATGGCACTACACTAATTGCCGCAAGCATACATGCCAGAACGCCTAAGGACATAACCATTCCTAAGTCAGCCATAATTGTGAGCTTTCCCAATGATAATGCCTTAAACCCAATAAGGGCAGCAAAGGTTGTTATACTCATTGGAACAAAAACAACATTTATTGTATTGATTAGGGAGATTTTTGGACTTGATTCTTTTAATTCTTCTCTAAATCTTGTAACTATCTGGATACCAAAATCAATGCCAATCCCCATAATCATAGAGATAACTCCTGCTAATTGCGCAGTAAGATTAAATCTCATTAAACCCATTATTCCAAACGCCCAAATAATTCCAAAGATAATAGTGGTTAATGGTATCAAACCATATTTAATTGACCTAAAGAGCAGTATGATTATAAGGAGGATACCTATCAAGGCGTATTTTGATGTTTTATTCATATCTGGCACAACTAATTTTTTCATAACTGTTAATTCAGCTTTTTCACCAATCAAATCAACCTTTAAGCCAGAGGGTTTAGGTATTTCTTTAATGATTTTCCTCAATTCTTTTTCAATCTCTATTTCATCAACTTCCTCTGCCAATCTGATTTTTACTAATGTAATAGAATAATCCTTGCCAATATATGTTTTAAGCATTTGATTGTCTTCAACTTGTTCTTTTATTATGTCAATTGATTTAGGTATGCGATCATTATTCATCTGCTTGATAATATCAGATGCGCTCATAACGTCTAAAATATCTTTATTTAAATGAAGAGTTTGCGTTAGTAAGTCAATGTATGCTAAAACTTTTGGGTCTCTTATATCTCTTATCTCATTGGAATTCACATATTTAGGATTTGTTTCGATTACTATCTGCATTGTGCTGACGCCATGGAATTTCTCTTTAACTAAATCCAATGTCTGAACAACTTCTAAATCTTTACTAAGCATATCTTCATATTTCAGACTTTCAATCTCAATATGGGCAGTTTGTTTAATAGCAAGAGCCGTAATTATTAAAATAAGAAACACTACTATGAAAGGATATTTTGCAATAAATTTTCCATATAAAGTTGTGATTTTTTTAATCATTTTGCTTTCTTCTCATGGTGCGCTATTTTTTTCTTGATTTTTTTATGGTTATTGTGGTCATACCAGACTTGAAAATTTTCTTCTAAAATAATCATTGAAGGACCTGCAAGCACTGCGGATGAAAGAGAACAAAATATACCTAATGTTAGAGTAGCTCCCAAATGTTGGAGCATAGGCATGGAAGCCAGCATTAAAGATGAAAATCCTATAATGGTTGTTGCGCCTGATCCAATAATTGCTGAACCTATGCTTGAAACAGTTATTTGTAATGATTCTTGCTGTGTCTTTCCACTTTCTCTTTCATCTTTATATCTATGCAACAAAAAAATACCATATTCTACTCCTAATCCTAAAATCATTGCGCCAATACCTACTGTAGCAATAGATAATGAAAGATTTATCCATCCCATTGTGCCAATTGTCCAGATTAAACCCAAAGCTACTGGCGAAAAAATCAAAACTGCTTTTGATAATGACTTTTCCAGAATTATAAGTATAATAAAAATAATTATTCCTGCAATTAAAATTGTATATTTTATATCTTTGACTAAATATTCCAAAAGTGTGTTTCTAATTGGCGGAACTCCAGTTATTGTTATCTTTAATCCAGCAGGTTTAGATAGATGTTCAATGTGATTATTAACGACATCAGTTACATCCCTAATTTTATTCTCATCTAAGCCAAGCGTCGCTGTTGCATACATTAAAGTTGTAGTATAATCATTACTGATAAATTGAGCAGAGCCTGAAACTTGTCCTAAAACCTGTTTGATTTCTGTTAGTGTTTCTGGGACTCCGATAGTTTGAAATATTGATCCAAGAGAGTAAATCTCATCAATAGAACTTTCTTTTTTGAGGCGGTTTTCTAATTCTATGATTGAGGAGATTACTCTTGGATCTCTTATATCAGTAGGCGCATCTCTTATGTTGATGGATGAATCTAATGTGAATACCACTAAAATCATATCAGCTCCGCCAAATTTATCTGAGACCTTGTCTTTTAGCTTGAACACAGGCAGGTCTTTAGGCATTTCTTTAGACATATCTGATTCAATATTTATTTTTGTTAAACCATAAGCTAAGAAAAATGTAAGAAATATTGTTAGGATTAAAACTGTCAAAGCATATTTCCTCTGGATATCTGCCAAACATTTCAATGAATCTTTAAACCATGCCATCCTATATTATATTCCTCTCTTTTCTCATATTCCTTTTTTTATCTCGGATTCTTATTTTCTGAGATTTCATCATATTGAATCTTATTGTCATATTCTAAGAAATCTTTATGATGGGAAGGTTCAACAAATCCATCATATTTTTTGTGTTTAATACCGCACCAATATGTTTCTGTATCTCCTGCAATGATTGTAGCATAGTGCAACAAACCATTTCCATAACCGCAATATGCGCAACCAATCTTCTCATAAGAATTTAAGTATTTTAACTTATGCCGATCTACCCTAATATAATCAGCTCTTTTTACCAGAGGAATTTTGTATAATCTAAAACAAACATGGTGATAAATCTCTAGAGAAATATCCAGAATTACTAAGGGCAGCACCATCCCAAATATAAAAGGAGTAGATATTAAATGTCTTAATGTCTTAGGGTATTTTTTATAATTCATACTTGATTCACCTCTTCATCAAATCCTTAATCTTTGGCAAAACTTCTTTTGTTACTCTTTTGCCTTCTTCTATGAATCTAGTATTTTCATAAAACCTATAAGAATCAAGTACACCAGAAAAATTTGGTCTGATTATAATCACATTCTTTATATTATTTACATTCAATTTAGTAGCTTGAGTTCTAAGTATTCCAAAAGATTGCATCAATGTTTCAACAATAGTAGGATTCTCAAGTTTTATTGGATGTTTCATAGTAAGATCAACACCAATTACAATATCTGCCCCCATTTGTTTCACCACATCAACAGGGGTAGGATTAACAATACCTCCATCAAGAAGAAGCCTGCCATTTAATTTTGCTGGTGAAAATATTCCTGGCAAGCTAATGCTTGCTCTTATGGCATCAACTAATCTTCCTTCAGTTATCTGAATCTCCTCACCAGAACATAAATCAGTTGCAATAATTCTCAGAGGAATTTTAGTATCTGAAAATGATTTATTGCTGATTAATTCTCCAATAAAACTTTTGATTTTATTTCCTGAAATTAAAGCTCTTTTTGGAGAAGTTATATCAATTAATTTTAGCAAGTCCTTTTTTGTTAATTGCAATACTTTTTTTTCTAATGAATCTATTTCTCCATTAAGAGAATAATATGCCCCAGCAATAGATCCACTACTGACTCCTGCTATATAATCAATAGGGATATTATTTTCTTCTAATGTCTTTAATACACCAATATGCGCAAGTCCTCTTGCTCCGCCAGACCCTAATGCAAGTCCTATTTTCAATCTATCTTGTGCCATTTTTGAGTTCTTTCTTGTTTAATTAAATTAAAAAGCAAAAATAAAAATTATTTTTTATTCTTTTTCGCTTTCCTGCTAATCTTGTCAATCTTTGCGCTGAGTGCATCTATATCTTTCTTTGTTGCGATAGGCAATGATTTCAAGGCTTTTTGCACCTGTTCTTCGATTGTTTTCTTAATCTCTTCATTTTGTTTCTTAGACTTTTTCAGCAAATCCCCTACCATCTTTTTACCTTCTTTCGCATTAATTTCTCCTTTCTTCTCTAACTCCTTTACAGTTTTTTCTATTGCTTCCTTAGTCATGGAAGTTATTCCAAGACCCAACATCAATCCTTTTTTTATCAAACTCGCCATTTTATTTTTCCTCCTTATTATTTTTTAAATCTCCATATCGAGATTATTAAGCCAAATCCAACTATTGCGCTTATTATAAATCCTAAGACTCCTAACAAAGGAAAACCAAAAAGCAAGAATCCTTTATTAGTCTGAATAATTAATGATGAACCAATGATTATTGCAGAAATAATCATTGCGATTGAAAGTTTATTGCTTACTCTTTCTAAATTATCTGAGAATACATCCAGGTTTTTATGCTCAAAATCCACTTTAATTTTGCCGCTTATGATTTTATTTAATGCTTCTTTTAAGCTCCTTGGAAGTATCTTTACAAAATGTTCAAATTCAAATAAATTTTCTTTGATAAAATCAGCTAATTTTCCAGGACTTATTTTTTGTTTAATTACTTTTTTTGAAAAAGGTCTGCATACTTCCACAATATTGAAATCAGGATCAAGAGTTTTTCCAACACTTTCAGTAATTGCCAAAGCTCTACTTAAAAGAACCATTTCTTTTGGAAGACTTATTTTATATTTAACTAAGAGCATCATAAGTTTATGTATGATATCTCCAAACTTTATCTCTTTCAATTGACTTCCATAATAAAGATCCATAATATCCATGACATCGTATTTAAATGATTTTATATCGACGTTTTCATCAATTAAACCCATGTTTGTTAATTGGTTGATTAATCCATTAACATTGTAATCAATTAAAAATACAAACAAATGCGCAAGATCGTCAATAAAATCCTGATCTATATGGCTCATCATGCCAAAATCAAGAAAACAAATTACATTATTCTTTAAGATTAGAATATTCCCTGGATGAGGGTCTGCATGAAAGAAGCCATGAACTAAAACTTGCTTAAAAAAAGATTCCGCACCACTTCTAGCAATTAATTTGCTATCATAACGCCCATTATATTTTATTAGGTTTGTAATCTTAATGCCTTTGACAAACTGCATAGTTAGAACTTTTTGCGTTGAATACTCATCATAGACTTCTGGAACAAGAATAGTTTTGTCATCTTTAAACATCGCTTCAAATCTCTTTATGTTCATCCTTTCTTGATAATAATTTATCTCTTTCATAATCGAACGCTCAAACTCATCAATTATTTCATTTAAGTGATAATATTTCAAATCAGGAACATGTCTCTCAATTAATCTTCCAAGATAACGCAGGATTCTTATATCTGCTTTTATCTGCATATCAAGATTAGGTCTTTGAATTTTAACAACAATTTTCTTCCCATTCTTCAAAACAGCTTTATGAACCTGACCAATTGAAGCAGAAGCTAATGGTTGCTTGTCAAATTCAGCAAAAAGAGAATTAATTGAGCTACCTAATTCTGCTTTAATTGTTGATTTAATGATATCATAAGAAAAAGGTGGTGTATCATCCTGCAGCTTAGAAAATTCTTTAGCAAATCTTTCACCTATCAGGTCTTCTCTTGTGCTTAGAATCTGACCAAATTTAATAAAAGTTGACCCTAGTTCTTCTAAAACTGATCTAACTCTTTGTGGAACTGTAGAATCAAATTCTTCTAAAGATTTATATTTACAAAACCTCTTTGCAAAAGGAAGCTTGCTTTTTAATTCCATTAACTCAATAAAATAACCAAAACCAAATTTTGTTAGAGCAAGTATTATCTGTTTAATTCTTCTAATATCCTGATGACTGTTTTTATAATTGATTATTTTCATAGTATCCTCGACCATTTTTTATTCACTTCTTCATATAATCCATTATGCCTTCAAACCAAAATTCTTTCCAGTTCCTATATTCATTGTCCCAGACAGGATCAACAATTTCTTTATACTTTCTTGAATAATTGTTCAGATGATCTATAATCTGAGTATCTTCAATTAATTTTGATTCTTCAGGATGGGAGGGTTTTGCATTATACTTTTTTGCAAGTCCCCTCAATACTTGAGGAGTATCAATAATCATGCATGGCGCAAGAAGATTTTTGTTTGCAGTATATGGGTGCGCTTTTCTTATTGCCCTAAAAAAATCTGATTCAAGAACCTGTTTTAGGCTTTTCTCTTTTATGTTATCAACAGAAAAATGCGCAAATACACATGGCTCGACCTGCCCGTTATTAGTAATATGGAGATAATTCAGTCCTCCTGCCATACAGCCGCCTACTAAATAACCATCATTCCAGAAGTCTCCAAGGAATATTGGTCTTACTTCCCGAATCTTGCGAATTCTTTTTCTTAATTCATTTCTTTGCTCAGGTGTTGCCATAAGTTTTATATCAGGTTCTCTTCCAATAGGAATATACTGGAATAACCATCCAAAATTGCATCCCTTATCGAGATAATAATCCACAAATTTGTCAGAACCTATCAATTCTGAATTATGATTTGTTAACATTGTAGAAAATCCAAAGAGCACACCTGCTTCTTTGAGATACTGCATTGTTTCAAGTATTCTTTTATGAACTCCATTTCCTCTTCTTTCATCTGTTTCTTTTTCAAAGCCCTCTACACTTATAGCTGCCGCAACATTTCCAAAATCCGCTAGTTGTTGAGCTATGTCTTTTGTTATGCAAGTTCCATTTGTATAGACTAAAAAAGAAATATCTTTGTGCCTTTTAAACAATTCACAAAGGTCTTTTCTCACAAAAGGCTCACCACCAGTCAGTGTAACAAAGTATATGCCCATTTCTTTAGCCTCTTTAAATATTCTATCAAGAAGTTCAATGCTAATGTCCTCTTTTTCATGATAATTGCCTGCCCAGCATCCAGAGCATCTCAGATTGCATCTATCTGTAACATCAATCACAAGCAGAGCAGGAGGTCTGTAGCCATAGTTTTTCTTATATTCTTTTCTCTTGTCTACTCCCAAGATTAGAGTATTGAGTATAAGATTATTAATCAACTTTTTTTTTACGTTTGGATGAAGTTGCTGGTTCAAATTCCTTATTAATTTCAGATGCGCTCCTTTCTCTGTTACAATTTTCCTTAAGTTCTTTGCTCCCCTTAAGTAAAATTCGTTTTTCGTGAGTTTAGGAATCAGTGAGCTAATCCTCATAAGATTCTGGTCAGATAAGTTTGATGTTAGATTTATGATTGTGCTTGCTGTTGCCTTTTTTGCAGCCAGTGAGATTGTTTTTATTGCGTTGTTCATTTTATCACCTTTGTTATTTATACAGCCATTGTTAAATTAATTAAAAAATAAAAATTGTCTTAAACAGGAAGATTAAAAGGCAGTTTTCCTTTCTTAAACAACCACCAGAGAATTCCACCAATTATTGCTAATACCAATACCACAATTGCTCCTATTATAAGCCATAGGTTTGTTACAAATATAAGTCAATTTTCTGTAATTGCCATTTTTTATTCACCCCTTATATTTTTCACATATTTAAGTTATTTCAGTTTTTAGTGAAATTACAAGCATTAAAAAAATTATCCTAAAAGTTTCCCCATTTTCTCTGCTGTAACTTTTTTCATGAATATTATTTTTTCAAACCAATTAAGATATGTTTCCAGCTGTTTGTATTCTCCTGCTAATCTGGACAACTTTGGATTTTTTTTTATGTCTTTAATATGTTCTAATTCCTTAATTAATGGCTGAACATCGTTCTGTAAAAATCTCTTGATGATTATATTAAATGCTTCAATAAATGATAATGCCAATTCATATAATTTTTCTCTTCCTTCTCCTCTAATAGATCTTATCATGCTTAGTTTCTCAAGAATCCTTAAACTAGGACTTACTAAACTTAAACTATATCCTGTTTTCTTTGCAATTCCTCTTTGAGAAAGAGGTGAACCTGCAAATAAAAGAGTCGCCCAAACTCTGCCAGCAGGCTCTCCTAGACCCCATTGCTTTGAGATTTTTCCAGTCCTATCAATAAAGTCTTTTTCAGTTTGCGCTATGTTTTTTTCCATTTAATTCACAGATTTCAGTTTTTAGTGAAAGTTAATCTGCACTACTATTTAAATGTTCCGATTAAGAATGTTCATTTTCTTATTATCAATCTCACTTTCTTCTCCCCAATAATTCATTTTTTACTTCTGTTATTGATATGTTTCTTTTTGCCATGAGAACCATAACAAAATAGGTTAAATCCGCTATCTCCCAGATTAAATTATCTCTATAATCAATAACTTCACCAGCTTCTTCTCTAATCTTCTCTTTTATATTATTCTCATCAAGGGCAATCTTTGAAGTATATGAACCTTCTTTTGGATTATTGATTCTATCTTCTATTACTTTATATAATTCTTCTAATAATTGTAATAAAAGAATTAAGTGCGAGAATTATTGTAAATGTTGCGTAATTCCTTCAATAAACTTATCATAATGAGGTTTATACTCAGCTTCGCTACCTTCAAAATCTGCAGGTTGCATCATCATTGTTCCAATCATAGTTTGGCATTGAAGATTAGCATAATTTCTTTGAGGATATATTTTACCAAATCTAAATTCAAGAGAGGGAGTAGCATCAAATGCATACTTTAAATGTTCTGGAACATTTTCAGGAAATTGTTTTCCAACAGAAATATTACCGTCAAAACTAAAATATTTGAAATCGATTTCTCTGGCTACAGATTTGATTACATCAGTTAGTTCTTTTCCTGTAACTTCTTTAGGGAATGATATTTCTGGCATATGATTTAGGAGATTTGAGAGACTATTTAAATCTTCTGACAGGGTATCTCCTAAGGAGTAGTCTCATTTTTTTGCATT
>JAGLGH010000114.1 GCA_023144115.1 Nanobdellota archaeon
CCCCGATTTTCAAACTCTATATTCACCGGAGGCATATCATGCTTAAGCAGAATATTATTGAGCAGTAGCCTGCCAACCCTCCCGTTGCCATCCTCGAACGGGTGGACATTCTCAAACTGGTTATGGACAACAGCAGCAAGAACTATCGGCGAATATTTATCCTTATTCTCATTGTACCACCTGACAATCTCAGAAAGAAGCACCACTACACTATCAGAAGGAGCACCTCTATGAACTACCTTCCCTGCGGAGTCAACAACTGCAACTTCAACACCCTTCGGTCTGAAACGACCTGCAAAGGACTTTGAATCCTTGAAAACAATCCTATGAAGTTTCTTAATAAGTTCAAGAGAAACATGCTCCCCAGTACCCCTTATATAATCCACTGCCTCTGCAACACCGTAAGTCTCAAAGACATCATATTCCGGCTTGCCTGAAGGCAGTTTATTCTTCTCCAGTATTCCGGCAACCTCAGATACATTAATAACCGAACCCTCAATTGCATTAGTATTATACGTAAACAACTGCGTAAACCGGACCCACTCATCCTCAGAAAGATGCAGAACACTTATATCTCCTTCAGCCTCCATCTTCCCAAGTTCCCTAAGCTCCCCTGCAGACAACACAGTGTGAAATGGATCATTTATAACCTCACGCGCCCTAATCCGCTCATCTAGAACCTTCTCACCAAACCTTCTCTTCTCAGCCAATCCCTCAGAAGAAAGATTCTCACCCAGGTAGAACCGCATCTTCCTTACCTTACCACCCTCCCTGAAAGAATGCGCAATATAATACTTCTTCCTCTTACCTTTCTTCATGACCTCTATAAACATACAATAAATTGGGTGACTACACTATTTAACCTTTTTGTAGTCACCCGGATAATTTTCCATAGTAAACTATCATATAGCGTCCGGCAACCTTTTGCATACTTGAACGAAATAGCCAAGCGACCTAAACCGAAGCCATTCAACAACACAGTTCTGCGCTTGAGCGCAACGGACAAGTAACCTTAGTAGACACCAGTTTCTGTTATTGTTTCGAAGCTAAATGGAGCAACAAAAGGCATTTGGGATGTTAATTCATTTCAATTCCTAAGTAGACAAAAGTGCGCTTTACCACCCAAAACAGGGTATTAACAGGCAAAAATGCACTTTACACCCCAAAATAGGGTATTAAGCAGACAAAAGTATGCTTTAGCACCTAAAACAGCGCATAAAGCATAAAAAAGTCTGCTTAATTGGCGTTATGTTCAATATTACTCAGGAGACCAAAAAAGAAAGGGGAGACTATAGGAACATTTTAATATAGAAAAAAAGAAAAGAATTATAATGAAATTTGAAAATTTAAAAACTGTTGGTTCGCAGAAAGACTTTGTTAAAAGAAAATCTTTAATTCCGAAGTATTTATTGAATTCTAAAAATTATGAGTTAAACAAATCTTGTGATCTCTTTTTGTTAGGATGGGATGATTTGGTTCTTATTAACAATGCAGTGGAACTTGAAAAAAAGTTAAGATCTTTACAATTTGATTACGTAGAATCTAAGAAAGAAAATTCTGGAG
>JAGLGH010000115.1 GCA_023144115.1 Nanobdellota archaeon
GGTTCTTTATAATGCAGACTTTTCCACAACTGGGGGAATTGTAATCGGGTCTCCTATTCTGGAGGCTAAGGTAGCGGAATTGGATTATGACCCAAAAAAGATACTAGAATGGGTTAAGTTCAATATACACAATGAATTCCCATATGGAAGTATGAAAGATGCAGAAAAGGTGTTTACAGATCTGGCTGGCAATCCATTTGGTCAAGCTAAGTTGTTGGCAACAATGCTGAGAATAGCTGGGATAGAGACAAGATATCTAGAAGGCAACCTCACCATGGATATCGGGACATTGATGAGTTGGACCGGTGGTGAAACACCAGAGTCTGCTATCTCAATAATAAAAGATAATGGTACGCCAATTTCAGTTATATATAAATTCGGGGCACCACAAAAAGTGACTATAGAGCATATTTGGGTGAGTGCTCTTATTGATCACAAAAAGTGGGTTCCTATGGATCCTTCTATAAAAGCCTATGAAAATATAGAGGGATTGGATAATTTTAAAGTAAACAAAGAGGATGCCGAAGCTGCTATAGGAAGTATGACAGCCGGCAGTACAGATAATGTGCTTTCCCTTAATTTCGATGGGATTGATGCTTTACTCGATTCCATTACAGCAGAAATAGAGGGTGAATATGGTCATTTAACTATGGCTGAATTTACAGGCGGGAGGAAAATAGTTGTGGAAAGTAAGAAAAAAATAGGACACTACCTCTCGAAGAAAATCAGTGGCTATAAAAAGGCCACCTTGGAATACGCGGAAATCCCTGAATCACGGAAAGCGAAGATTAAAATGAGATTCCTTGACTATTATGGGAATCCTTACGGTGAGGAATATGAAGATTTTCTTTCAGAGGTGGCAGAAAAGAAGATAACCCTAAAACATATTCCAGCTACTCAGGCAGACGAAGACATTATTAAGAATAGTGATGGCGGTACTATCTATGATGTGTATCCTGCGTATAATGTAAACATGAGACCGTCTTTACAGGTTGGCGGTGAAACCAAACTCATTGGGAATAGTAAAAAATTAGGAAGTACTTCCCAGTGGATAAGGACATCAGTGTTAATGCCTGCAACTGGATACTGGGAACATACGTACAAACCGATAGAATCGGGGAGTACTTATGTTATCGCTGCTGCACAACAAAAACAATCACCAGAAGAAATAAAGGCTCTGTGTGATCAGCTAGAAATCGATGCAGAGGCGGTAGATCCAGACATCGATAAGTTACGTGAAGATATGTTGCATATTGGCGGAAAATTGTACAATCTATTAGTGAACAAATTTATGGACCCGGTTACAAAAGAATTAAAGATAGTGAACACAAAGCATGTGCCGATAGCATATGTTTGCAATGAGCTTGAACCGACTGAGTATGGTTATTATGGGTATGCAAATGTGAACCGGGGAGGAGCTCACATTGATGTATTAAGGACAGCTAATTGTCCGATCTCCATTACTGGAGATGAAAAGAAAGAATTCATATGGATGCAGGAAAGTAGCAAAATTGGGTCAAGCATGGAAGGTACTATGCTTGAATTAATGTATCCTGAAACAGATGCAGTATCGACTGCCCGGATAATCCATGAATCTGCATTACAAGGGGTGAAAATTCATATCATCGATAATCCTGCCACTTTAGAGGATCAGCTTAAGTTAGTAGAGGCTGATGAAGTTGTTAAGAATAACATACGCGGGTATATCAATAATCCGTTTGCAGATTATGTTGTCCTGATTCCAGAAAAGGAAACTGATACAAAGGGTATCTGGAAAGGTCAAGGGTGGGAAATAATGAACAAAGCCACTGGGGAATCTTCAATGTTGATCTATGGAGCATTGCAAACGGAAAACACGACTAGCAGCACAGTATTGGGTGGAGCTATGCTGGTTTATCCCTCAGAGGATTATGAAGCTGAACTTGTGGTAAAGGCCCTTAAAGCAGCCAAAACAGCCTGGGCTGCAGGTGACACTTTGGTAGTAGCTTATTCAATGGCCATAGTAGGGGGAGCAAAAATGGTTGCAGCAACAAAGGTAATGGCAGCGGCGAAGACAACAGCACCCATTATAGCTGCAACGCCATTTGTAATAATCGGGCAAGCAATAGGAATGGCTTTTATAGCAGCTGCTGCTGTAACATTTGTATACTTAGTTGTCAACTATGTAATGGCATTTATTGTTCCCAGAAGGGAATATTGTTATGTCTAAATCCTTTTTCTATTCTTTATTAGGCTGAGGAAATATGCATAATTCTTTCATATAATTCTTAAAAATTGGGAGGCTCTGTTACATAATTAATACTATGTAACATCCTCCCGGGAGGTGATTGGAGGTATTCATGATTTATATTTACGTAGATTTTTAATTTTTTTATAATTTATTTTCTATATAGCAAATAAAGAATTATATTCAACTTAATTCTATGATCTTGCCTAAAGAAAAATCTTAGCACTATGGAGGATATAAATCATAATCCTTTAGTACCCTCTCTTAATAGTGACATGCACCAACAATTTATAAAGTAAAAGGTATTTCTAATTGTAAATAACTACAATAGGATTTTAATTAAAAACCCAATCGCCCCAAGGGAGGGTATAATCTTACATTGGGTTTTTGGTCATAAAAATATACTTAGCATATAATCATAGACCACTCCCAGCTATAGCAAGCAGCAGGGGATATTTTTATAAATTAAAATGTATAAAAAAGAAAAATTTGAATATGTTGGAAATATTCCTCCAGGAGAATTAGTTGCAAAATCTCCTGACATAGATTCAAAAATGCCTTATTATTTTAAAATGCTTTATGAAGATGGAAAAGGATATATCAATAAGGAAAATAATATTGGTTATTTAAAATTAGCTATTGATGATATTATTCCTGAAAAAATTAGTAAAGCTAAGGGTAAAATAAGCAAATGTATACATTTGTTTGCTAAAAAATTTAAAAAACCTGAATATCAAATTACTTTAAACAAATTCTTAGCAAATCAAGATTATTCTCTATTTTATTCAAAAGCTGAAGATGGAACAGAAATTTTATCTATTCCTGGACTATCTAACAGATATCAAATTAATGATAGGGATATCTCAGGGATTGTGCTTGCAACTTATCCCTTAAGTCTGACTCTTAGTGATAAAATGAATAATCTCAACCATGCAGCTAAGCTCCATATTGCAGCTAAGCTCCACGATGAAGCAATTGGGGAGATGAAATTAATTTCTGATAGATCAGAACTTGAGAAAGAAGTTTTAGGATTAGTTCAAAAAGTTAATAGTATTTATGAAACAAGATTTAGGAAGAAAAAACCATGTGGGGTTATTCGTTTACTTGACTGGATGGGTAATGAGCTTGCGCAAATGGGTGATGAGGCAGATAAGATTTGTGACGAAGATGAAAGGCGTCGTATAAGAATAGAAAAATATCTTGACTCAAAATTTGGCTTTAAGTCTAGTGCAGAGAATTCTTATAGGTTCTTATAATTTCTGAATGAAAAATCCCATAAAATCAAAAACTTTTAATCTAATAATACTTATTGAGCTTGGTTCTAGCTGTTTGAGTACTACCGGAATACCCGGAATACCCCTATTTATAGCTGATAAATGTATTTTGGCTATAGGCACTATCAAAGTGAATTCTCCTGATTCTTCCCTTAGCAGTAGTATCAAATCACAACATTTATAAGGTCGGCGCCATTCTTAATTTATATATAAATAATCAATAATCAGAAACAATGTTTCAAACATACAAAACTGTGTTTTAAGCAGAGTTTCTATCGCAGCTTTTGCCTAGTATTATAAATACAAACAAGACAAAACTGCTGGAGAAAAAGGTTTAAATAAAAGGTAAATGTTATTTGCTTTTGGCCTTTGGATCAAATTGGATTTTCAGGAGGAATATCATAAGGTGAAAAACCCTCTGTTCCGACGATAAAGTCTGATTTTGATTGAATTTATATAGTTAGGAAGTTATTCTAATAATTTATTAATTCTTCTGTAAATTGAGGAAGATGGTGATAAACCTGCAACATATGTCCCTGGTGTGTTTCTTATTAACTAATATTTAATGAGATGAAAGGAGGACAAGATGAGAAGATTACTTACATTAACAGTTGTACTGGTAATAGCATTGGTAATAGTAGCGCTAACCATAAATCCGGCAGCAGCCAAAGTGACCGGGAGGTGTGACAACTGTCATACGATGCATAATTCTCAGAATGGGTCAGCTGTAGTCGACGATGGCCCGCATGAGTCTCTCCTAGTAGGGGATTGTATTGGGTGTCATTCCAGCACTAATTCTGATCCTACTTATAATTTGGGTGGATGCAATGTACCTGTTGTGTACTCTACAGGGTCTCCGCCAGTAAGATTTCTGGCTGGAGGTAATTTTTACTGGGTAGCAGACCGAGGAGGAAATAATGATGCCAAAGGTCATAATGTGCTGGGAATATCAGGCGTTGATGAATC
>JAGLGH010000116.1 GCA_023144115.1 Nanobdellota archaeon
ATGCTCGTTCATTGTTTCGGAAAAGCATATGAGGAATACAGGGAAATGTGAGGAATAAATTATAGTTAAAGAAAAAAGAAGTTGTGTCAGCTAAGAAATACGGCTGTTTTTCACAGGCATATCTGTGATTTTCGGAAAGATTAAAACGAAAAATGATATTTAAAATAGTATTACTGTATTTGATGTGTTTCCTCTACCTAGGCTTGTCGATCATAGTCTATATTAAAGGGAATAATCGAAATGCTAGTAAAAGTTTTATTCTCTTTTCTGGATCGTTAATGATTTGGTCCTTTGGTTTAGCACAATATTTTGTTTCACAAGAAATATCAAAATGTGTTTATTGGGCTAATTTTGTTTATACTGCCGGAAGTTTTGTTGCTGCAACTTTTTTATTATTTTCGTTTGTTTATCCTAACACTCAGTTTAAATGCTTTTCTTTAAAATCGTTCTTTGTTATAAGCCCGGCGATACTTTTAGGCATGGCTGTACTTCCGACTAATAGTTTGGTAAGAGATGTTGTTATAAACAACGGCGAGAAGATTTTTGTTTACGGGCCCTCAAGAATTTTGTGGGAAATACAGTTTAATTTGTCTCTTGTTTATGCATTTTTTCGCTTTTTCAGGCTATATGTAAAATCTACTGGGTTAAAAAGAATACAGTTTTTATATATAACTATTGCGAACCTTACAATTAATATATTTTCAGGTTTCACTAATGTTTTTTTACTTTGGTTTGGAATTCAGAAATATATTTGGTTAGGGCCGCCACTAACGCTAATATGGTTTTCTATTCTTTGTTATGCCATTTTCAGATATCAGATTATGGATATCAGGTTGGCAATTACTCGTGCTGGAATTTTTATATTTGTTTATTCCGTAGTTCTTGGAATACCTTTTGGTGTCGGGATGAAGTATTTAGGGGACGGTTTATGGCTGATACCGGTCTCTCTTATGGCAGTGTTTGCAACTATAGGACCGTTCATATATTTATATATTCAAAAGAGGGCTGAGGAAGCCCTTCTCCAGGAGCAGCGGCAGTATCAGATGACATTGCAGCAGGCATCATTGGGTATGGGACAGATCAAGGAATTAAAGCGTCTGTTGAAATTAGTCGTTCATATTATCACAAGAACTGTTGGCGTTGAACATGCGGAAGTTTATCTTCTTCATGAGGAGTCCAAGCAGTATACACTTAAAGCATCGAGGGGGTGGCAGTTAAAAGGTAAGGAACAGCCTAGTGTGCTTAGCTTCAATTCGCCATTAGTTCTTTATCTTAAGGAAAATAGGGCATCGGTTCTTTGCGACGAGATTGAGCATTATGCTCAGGATAATGAAGAAAAAAGATTTAAAGAGATAAGAGAGGTAATAAAACAGCTTGATGGTGCTTTAATTGTTCCAAGTTTTATGGATCGAAAATTAATTGCAATTCTTGTTTTGGGAAATAAAAAGGCAAGAAAGTTATATACCCAGGATGACCTGGCTGTCTTTACCATTCTTGCTAATCAGGCAGGGTTGGCGATCGAGAATGCGCGGTTTTATGAACGGATGAAAGAGACGCATATGCAGCTTCTCAAGGCGGAGAAAATGGCGACGGTAGGAACGATGGCGGATGGGTTGTCTCACCAGATCAATAACCGCTTGCATGCGATGGGTTTTATTGCCGGTGATGCTTTAGATACGATTAAGATAAGAAAAGAAAAAAAGCTTACAAAGGACATGGCGGCCTTTCTTGAAGAGATGGAACATTCGTTTGGCAGGATCGAGGATAATGTTAAGC
>JAGLGH010000117.1 GCA_023144115.1 Nanobdellota archaeon
CCCTATACCAACCTAAAAAAATATAGGTGTAATAAATACTTCTATCAATGCTGCAACCATCAGAATTACAACAGAAAGCATAATAAGCCCTGCTGAATCCATAAGAACATGCTTGAATTTCTTGCTTCTGTAATCATGCCTTATTATTGCTATTGATATTATGCCTGCTCCAAGACCTGCTGCAAAATAAGCTATTATCTCTGGGATTCCATGCGTCAGGTATCTCAGCAGTCCTAATGAATAAGTTGCGAAATAATTGCCTCCTATTGCATTCCTCGCAAAGCTTCCTATCACAACACCCATTACAGAAGCATTCCATGCAATTATGAATATTGATCCCATGCCGAACATAAGTGCAAAAACAATGCAGATGCAAAGCAGCCTGAGGTTGTTGAAGAATATGTCTTTTAGCATATAACCCGGATTGATTGCATTGCCAGTGATAATATTGATACTATTTTCCTGCGATGCAAAAACAGTTGATGCTGTTTCTGCCGGAAGGAAGATATACCATAATGAGATACATACAGCTACACCCAGAAACAGGAATGTGAATAATGCAAGAGCTCTTGAGTGCTCTTTCAGCAGCTTTCTTTCGCTTGAGTACTTAAAATCCTTTTTTTCTTCAATCTTGATTGTCTTATACATGATTCTGCTGCACATAAGAACAATAAAGAATACAATAATTATTGATACATGCTCTGTGAATAAAAGCATGCTGGCAATGATAGCGATGCATGAATATAATGCTCCGATAAAGAACATCTCATAAGGCTTTCTTTCAGCAGTTATCGGGCTTATCAATGATTCAAGGACCATAACTTTCTCTGGGACATACTGGTATATAAATAATTCGGTTTTTGGATTTGATTTTTTTAAATCAAATATTTGTTTAATTATTAAAACAAACATTTATTTATGTTTCAATGACAGGCAGTTATATGCAAAAGAAAACATGCGCTTTGAAGATTCTGCTTCTTGCTCTCTCATTGGCAATATTATTTAGCATATTCTTGCTGGTGGCAAAATTCAACCATTTGTATGGCCAGAAGATTACCAACTCAGTTGAGATGCGGCAGGATATTATCTCCCTGCCTGAGCCAAGGCTGAGCAGTGATGTATCAATAGAGGAAACTATGTCTAACAGAAGGTCTATTCGGGATTTCACCGATGAGCATCTGTCCCTTGAAGAACTTTCACAACTGCTTTTTGCCAGCCAGGGCATTACAGATGGCACTCACAGGACAGTGCCTTCAGCAGGGGCATTGTATCCGATAGAGATATATGCTCTTGTTGATAAAGTGCAAAATATTTCTCCTGGGTTTTACCATTATGTTCCTGATACCCATTCTCTTCAATATATCAGTTCTTCTTCAATAAAGGCAGATATACCAGCAATAGCATATCACCAGTCGTGGATGGAGGATTCTGCTGCAGACATAGTGATTGCTGCAGATTATTCGCGGACTGAAAAGAAATATGGCCGGATGGCAGAAAAATATGTCCACATGGAAGTAGGCCATGCTGCGCAGAATATCTATCTCCAGGCTTATGCTCTTGGTCTTGGAACAACTATAGTAGCAGGATTTGAGAATGCGAAAATGAAAAAACTTATGGGCATTGAGTATATGCCTCTTGCTATAATGCCTGTTGGAAAAACATGATGAATAAGTTATTTAAAGTTGCAAAGAAAAAGCTTGAATAAATTTATCATTGCTCATATCTCACCTGGTTTTTTAATAATTTTTTGCAGTTACCCATCTTTTTATCTTTCCACATCTCTTGCATCTCTTTTTCCAGTCTAGTGTATTGGATTGAAATGCATGAGATATAGATGTGGATCTTCCCCACTTATG
>JAGLGH010000118.1 GCA_023144115.1 Nanobdellota archaeon
TTGAGCATTAAAATTGGAGACATTATTTATATAATTTAAAAAAATATTGGATTCTAGTCAAAAAAGAAAAATCCCTTCCCCCGGATTTGAACTGGGAACCTTTCGGTTTCAGCTGGTCTGCTTTCATCCCAAGCAAATGCAAAGTCAGCAGATGTTTTAAACTACAGCCGAACGCTCTGCCGTTGAGCTAGGAAGGGTTAATAGAAAAGGATTGCTTATTTCTTTATAAATATTGCGAAAAGATATTACTGTTTATAACCCTTAAAAGTTTCTTCGCACTCCCTTTCTTGTTTATCAAAGTATTGCTGTCCGCATTTATCTGAGCAGAAAATATATCTCTTGTCGTCTTTTTTTCTTTCCACTATTTTATCATCACTGGTGAATATCTTACCGCAGTTCCTGCATTTTGCTCCTTCTCCGCCGCCAGCAGCGCCCTGCATGAATCCTGCTTCCCAATCAGAAATCTGACCTTCATCTCTCAGTTTCTGTATGCCGTCTTCATCATATATATCCTTTTCTTCATTAATATTGTCCATATCTTCTTTTTCCTTTGAGCCGTAGTTTATTGTTCTTGCCATTTTTTTCCTCCAGATTTAATATATATGAATACCTTGGTTTAGTAATTAAACAGGTTATTTAAATATATTGCTCTTTTCAAAATCTTGAATGAGTAGCTGCCTGTGCTAATATCAGCAACTCTGAACACTTCTAAGATAATCACAATATAAACCATTTTCATATTTTTTCATTAATTTATCAACCCAAACTATATAAAGGATTTTTTGGACTATTCTTCTAGAGTTTAAGACGACAAACTAATCTTAAGCCTATATTTCACAGGTCTGGACAATGCATGTTAAACAAAAGATTGAATCTTATCATAATTATAAGATAAACTCTTCGCATAAATCACAACTGAATTTAAAGAGTTTATGCTTTTTTGTATTATGCAGCCTAATGTTAACAATCCTCGCATTTATTGTATTCCCCAACGAAAACACTAGTTCTGAAATTGAAATAGACCTTTATGTTCTTTCGGATCTCTCAGACGATATTAAAAAAGCAGGAGTTATTGGATTCTCAATTAAAGATAGCATTGTCCAGCTAGATTTGAATCATTCCAATCTTTGCTCTCTCTGGGAGATCCATTCTTTTGATAATGGAAACACAACATCTTTTTGCCAGGGTTCTGCGATATGCTGTGATTTCATTGACTATGCGCCTTGTTATGATGCCTGGAACGAGGATATCTTTCTCTATGAAGGGAAATATGGCGCTACGAAAAACAGCAGCATTTCAGCAAGGATAATATATGCTGATTACAGCCTTGATTCTGCAAATTTATATTCAGATATCCATTACACTGATAAAGCATATCTTGACTTTATTCTTCCTGAGCCCCAGGCTTCGATTTCAGAATTGTTGGCATATCTTGAAGAGAATTATTCTGAGTATTACAGCAACATCCTTAAATTCAATACTTCATTTGTCCTTGGCAATGATATATCAATAGCCCATGCATTAGAAGTTCTTGATGCTGCCAGATTTGCTGCATTGAACATCTCCAGCA
>JAGLGH010000119.1 GCA_023144115.1 Nanobdellota archaeon
AGGAAACACCTGAACCTGAGGAGACTCCAGAAAGTGCTCCCGGATTTGGATTAGTGGCATCTGTGATTGGAGTATTAATCTGGGTTTACAGGACACGCACAAGAAATTGAAGCCGGAACATCCGGCTTTATTTTTTACTCAGGTAATGTTTCAGAACCTGTATTGGTCATGTCATTAAAACATTTGTTCAATTTATCAAAAACTCCCTTAACATTATCCATAGTTTCGCTTGATAATTTTATATCTTCATCTTCAGTAGATTGCAAAAAATGCCTAGCTAAAAGAGCTTTATCCATTTTTTCAGTTTTAATATATTCACTATTCATAGAAGTGTATGTTTTCGAGGAATCATTTATGACATAATTTTTAAAATCGTCAGTTGAAAAAATATCTTCTATAGTTCCTTTATTTTCTAAAACCGATAAAATAAAATCTTTTTTCACATGCCAATTTTTTGAAAGGTTTTTCTCCCCATCCTTTTTTCCTTGGTCTTTGTCATAAAGATAAATAACATTACATCCCCAACCATGCAAAATAGTCCCTATAACTGGCATGTTTCCAGAACCACCTCCAAAAACAAAGTTAAAATCATCATTATCTTTCATTCTTTTAAATGCTTCTAAATAAAAAACATCTGAACTTCCTTCAACAATTACATTATTTAATTTATTTAAATGAGAAATCCCCGAATTAAGGTCAAGTCCAATTGTAGTGAGTATTGGAGTGAGTGTTTCTTTATCCGCAAGTGAATGAACCTTATTTTCAACTAATGTTCCTGATTCTTTTGTTTTATAAACTAAACGGATTCTATTCAGTTTATTTGCCTCAAGTAAATAAGGGGAATGTGTTGAAAAAATTAATTGTACGTGACTAGCGGAATCTTCAAGTTTTCTCAAAATGTCACTTTGTGCCTTTGCATGTAAAAAAAGTCCCGGCTCATCTATTAAGATAATATTTGGTACATTTTCTTTAGCTCTAGCTGTAATTTTCACATAAAATGCTAGATACCATTGATGTCCCTTGCTTCTTTGGCTTGGTTTATACAAAGAATTGTCTTCTTCAATCCAAAAAGATACATCATCTGAGTCCCATTCAACTTTAAGGCTTAAAAAATCCTGTGTCCAGTAATCTTTAAAATCCTTTTTAAAATCAATATTAATTTTGTCTTTATGTTCGAATTTTAAACGACTATCAGATGATTTTATTATCTTGGGGTCTAAGTCACTTATTTCAGACAAATCTTTAATCCATTCATTATCTTCTAAATCACTAATTGGAACGGTATGGGGGAATTCGTCTTCAAATGATTTGAACAATATAAAATAAGGAATCCAGTTTGTCTTTAAAACAGAAAGAAATTGTTCTTCAATTCCTTTTAATTTATCTAATTTATTTAAGTTATTTATTAACTCATCTTTTATAGATATAAATTCATTTCGTATTTGTTCATCAGGAAATCGGTCTATTTTTGAATTTGCTTCATTTATAACCGAATATATCGATGTTTTAAAGTCATCAATTTCGTTAAAATTTAAAATTGGTAATTCTTCGATAAGTTCTTGAAAATCTTTTCTAAAAATATCCAATTTATTATATGATTTATTGATATTTATTTCAATATGGGCATCATCTTCTTGTTTTAATTTTGACAATGATTTATCAGATATAGAATATGGTCTTAATTCTGACAACGATTTATCAGATATAGAATATTGATTTGGATAAATTTTACTAATTTCGATTTTTATGTTCTCAATATCTGGTTTTTCAATTCCAATATCAGTAAAAATTTTTTCTAAATCACTTTTTTCTATTTCAAACATTATTTTGATTTCTGGCAAAGCATCTGGATTTTTTATTTGTTCTGCTTCCTTTCGAATATTCTTATCAATATTAAAATCCTCCAAAGCTTCTAGAATAGAGGTTTTTCCAGATTCATTTTTTCCAGCAAGAATCGTAGTATTATCGGTGAGGTAACAATCACCACTGTCTATAATCGATTTATAATTTTTAATTCTGAATTTTATTATTTTCATATTGACTTACTCCTATTGCTATTATTAGTGCAATCATCTGTATAAATATTTGTTGTTTTCTTTCATTTTACTAGAATGAGAACTTTGTTGTTTATTTTATTTGTAAAAAGTCTTACAACCCCATCATCTCATCATCCCAATCTTCAAAGTGTTTATATAGGATTGA
>JAGLGH010000012.1 GCA_023144115.1 Nanobdellota archaeon
AAAGACATTGGATTATATGAAAGAATAATGAATCAAATAAGATAAAAAGTTTTACTTATAGATCGATTTAAATTTCTGGGTGTTAGTTTCAAAAACATCAGTTGAATCAGAGAATTGATTTATTGAGCCAATATCTAATTTAATGGATTTTACAGTTGAATCTTTGATTTGTTTTTTTATC
Organism: Nanobdellota archaeon; assembly: GCA_023144115.1. Classification (GTDB taxonomy): domain Archaea; phylum Nanobdellota; class Nanobdellia; order Woesearchaeales; family JAGLGH01; genus JAGLGH01. The sequence goes on from JAGLGH010000012.1 coordinate 182, forward strand.
TCAGAGGCAAATAAACCTCCATTGATGACTAAAAAAGGCCTATCAAAAAAACAATCAACTTTCGCTTTTAGAGGTTTTGTGATTTTCAAAGAATTATGCAACTTAGCAATATATTCATAAGCCTTTGCAATATATTTCTCTCTTGTTTTCCAATCATTTGATTTTATTGCTGCGCTTAGGATTGGTTTTAATTCTTTTGATGATTTTAAATTATCAAATCCTGTTCCAAACCATTTTATGTATGGAGTATATTGTTTTTCCATTAGAAAACATATTTTCATAATATCTTTGACTAATCTTGTAGCGATGATCTTAGAGCCAATCTCGTCATTTAATTCGCCACATCTTCCCATAAAATGTTCTTCTTGAGAAATTCTGATCCATTGAGAAGCAAGAAGATAATACCAAACATCTTTTGGGAAATATTGGAATTTTTTAATAATTTTATTCATTCCTAAATCATCATAAAAAACTTTTCCAGCAGTAATACTTAATAATTTTTGTTCAGGGAAAACAAGCCAATCATAAACAGAAATATCTTGCTTCACATTAAAATTAAGATATTCTTTGAAAAATGATTCAATAGTAAAAATCTCAATCCTATGGTGGATTTTGCCTTTACTGATTTTTTCAGAAACTTTGATCCCTTTGTCATCAGATGCTCCAAAATGGGTAGAAAAACCTCTAAAAGTATAGGGCAATTCTCTGCTAAACATCTCAGAAATTTGTGTCTTCTTTTTGAGATCATTTTTTGAGAGGAAAAGCAATACTCTTGGACCCCAATCATGATCCATTGATCGAGCAGTATCAAAATCAATAACATCAGAACCAGAACCTAATAATCCTGCCGAATATTTAAGATTAGGATAATGCTTTTCCAAAAGAGGCTTCACTAATTCATTAAAGAATAATTCACTCAGCTTTTTTCCTTTGATAAAATTGGTCATCTTATGTGCTTTAATAAGGTTGGTTTTAATTTTCTCCCAACAAAAAAGATTTTATTTGTTTGAACAGATTAATCCTGTCTTTTTTATCCCTGAAATTATGATCCCCATCAATTTCAACATATTTAATATTTTTAATGCATTTATATTCTTTAAAAAATTTGTTTTTTAACACATCATCTTGTTTTGGCTTAAATACAATTAAATCTGTTTTATTACCTAATTCTGCAATATATTCACAAGGTTTAAATGTTCTGAATGTTCGCCAAAAATCTTTTCCAATTACCTGTACAGAACCGCTTGTCCTGGGATAAAATGTCAGATTATTCTCATTTATCCTGCCTCCTTTTGAGAGAATCCTTTTTTTGAGTTCATCAAGGATAAATTCAGTATTAGAATTTGGAATTGAAGTAAAAACTATTTTTTTGATCATATATGGCGATAGAATACTCACAACAAATGTCCCAAGCGAATGCGCAATAATATAAATCTCCTTATTTCTATAGTTTTTTCTTGCATATCTTATAACAGAATCAACATCACCTGCTGCTTTTTGATATTGAAACTCATAATCTTCTCCCTCACTTTTCCCATAACCTGACAAATCAAATCTAATTGTTATAAAATCTTCTCTTAAATATTTTGAAAGATCTAAAAACGTGGCAAACCCCTCATCTTTATCAGTGCCAAATCCATGAACAAATATCAATATTTTGTCTGATTTTTTATTTCCTTCAATAAGTACATCTAAATTTTCTCCAAAAATGTTTTTTATTTTCTTTTTCATATTCTGTGTATTAAAATGAGGTTAATGTTTAAATACTTTTTGATTGTATTTACTGGTTGCTCTCAGAATTTATCAAAACATATAAAAACTTCATTTAATTTGCATATATATATGGAAACAATAAAAACATGCATCGCAAAACTTGTCAAAAAAGAGAATCTCTCAGGCGAAGAATCAAAGCAGGTAATGGAAGACATAATGTCAGGAGACTGCACTCAGGCGCAGATAGGCTCATTTCTTACAGCACTAAGGATGAAAGGTGAAACCGTAGAAGAGATATCATCTTTTGCTTCTGTAATGAGAGATAAATCTGTCAAAATCAAGACCGATAACAGTGAAAACCTTATTGACACATGCGGAACAGGTGGAGACTGCAAAGGAACATTCAACATCTCTACAATAACAGCTTTTGTTATAGCTGCTGCCGGCGCAAAGGTAGCAAAGCATGGAAACAGGTCTGCATCAGGCAAATGCGGAAGTGCTGATGTGCTTGAAGAGCTTGGCATAAATCTTGATGTTTCTCCAGAAAATGTCTCTGAATGCATAGATAAGATAGGGATAGGATTCCTGTTCGCTCCAAAACTGCATGGAGCCATGAAGCATGCGATAGGACCAAGAAAAGAGATAGGCATAAGGACTGTCTTCAATATACTTGGTCCATTGACAAATCCTGCTGGAGCAGCGCACCAGCTTCTGGGAGTATATGACCCCAGCCTGACAGAAAAAATGGCAAATGTTCTTAAGAGTCTTGGCGCAAAAAGAGCACTTGTAGTGCATGGCGAAGATGGGCTTGACGAGATAACAATCACAGGCAAAACAAAAGTTGCTGAGCTAAAAGACGGTAATATACTTACTTATGATATTGACCCTGCTGATTTTAATATAATCCTTGCATCTCCTGATGATCTTAAAGGCGGCACTCCTGCAGAGAATGCAGGGATTGCGCTTGATATACTTAATGGAAATAAAGGTCCTAAGAGAGATATTGTTGTAATAAATTCAGCAGCTGCATTATATGCTGCTGGAATTACCCAAGACCTAAGACAAGGTGTAGAAAAAGCATCTTTAGCAATTGATTCAGGAAAAGCCATGGAAAAACTGGAGCAGCTTAAAGAGATGACTAATGATTAAACATGACTCTTATAAAAATCTGCGGAATCACAAATAAGGATGATGCTCTTTATGCAGCATCCCTTGGAGCTGATATGCTTGGATTTGTATTCTACAGCAAATCTCCAAGATATGTATCCCCAGACCAAGCAAAAGATATAATCAGCAGCCTTCCTGAAAACATTAAAACTGTAGGTGTATTTGTAGATGAGAATCCTGATAAAGTAAAAACAATCATCAATGAATGCAGGCTTGATTATGCGCAGTTTCATGGAAACGAAAGCCCAGATTATGTAAACCAATTCAAAGACATTGCAATAAAAGCATTCAGGGTTAGACAAGGATTCAACAAAGATATGATAAAGGATTACAAAGTTTATGCTTTTTTATTTGACACTTTTTCAAAACATGCTTTTGGCGGTACAGGAGAAACATTTGACTGGAATGCTATAAAAGGCATAACTGATAATTACAGGATAATATTATCAGGAGGATTAACCCCTAAGAATGTAAAAGAGGCAATTCGGAAAGTAAATCCTTTCGCAGTTGATACAAGCTCTGGTGTTGAATTATCTCCTGGAAAAAAAGACCATGATAAGATTGCGGAATTTATTCATAATTTTTGACGTGCTATCTATGTATTACAATTATTCTTCTCAGAAAAAGATCAGATCTCTTTTTAGCAGGGTAAATGTCAAAGTCAAACCATCTGACAAGAAATTGATCGATTTTCATCTTTCTTATTTCACCAAAATGCGGGTCAACCATTATTATTTTATTCTTTTCAAAACCTATGACAACAGAATAATGTCCATCCTGTTCTGGGGAAAACCAATTAACAATCACAGGAATCTCTTTTTTAACTAATTTTTTCAACTCGTTAATAGAACTTTTTTCTTTCCAATATCCCCTGAAACCAAATTCTTCTGCTGCTCTTAACAATCCTTTTTCATCACACCCTTTTTCCCTGGAGGCACCAATTAATTTTGCAAGATATTTCTCTGATTTAGAGATTCCATGATGCGATAAGACAATCCTTAAGGATGTAGGGCCGCAATACCCTTTTGATTGTTTATATGATTTGACTTTTATCATAGAATTAATTAAATATACAAACTATATAAAATTGTTGTATTTGTTCACTATCTCTAATGAGTATGCTTGTGTAATTTTTCCGCACAATTTCTTCAAAAAGCTAGTTTCTGTCAACAAATTAATTATTTAAAATAATCGCTCTGCTAAAAAATATCTTTTCTGTTTTAACTGGCTTTAATTTTGTTTCTTTTGCAATATTACAAAGATTTGATCATTTAATGCCAATATTTAATAATCACCCTGATATTACTCATACTATATGGTAGAAATAATAATCGCAAAGCATGCTGGCTTCTGTTCAGGAGTGAAATATTCCATAGGGCTGCTTGACAAAGCAGTAGAAAGCAATCCTGGGAAAAAAATAGTAATGTATGGTCCCATTGTGCACAATGAATCTGTAATTAATCACTACAAAGGCTTGGGGATTGGCTTAATAAATTCTGCAGATGAAATAATCAACCAGGACATTGTTGTAACAAGAGCGCATGGAATAACAAAAAAGGAGAAAGATGCTCTGGAAGATAAGCAAGTAGTTGTTATAGACGCTGTATGTCCTAAGATTCAGAAGATAAGGCACAATGTATTAAAGGATGCAGAAGATGGCCATGTTATAATATATTATGGTAAAAAAGGGCATCCTGAAACAGAACACATACTCTCATACATCACAGGATATCAATATCTCATGATTTCTGCAGATGCTGCATATGAATTGAAATTATCTCCTGAAAAAAGTTATTCTCTCTACTGCCAGACAACAATGAACAAGGACAAATTCGATGAAATTGCAAACATGGTCGGAGAGTTATGCAAGGATAAAAAGATAAATCAGTGCATCTGCCCTGCAACAATAAACAGGCAGAAAGCTGCAAAAGAGCTTGCGCAGGAAGTTGATATGATGATTGTGATTGGGGGTTCAAACAGCTCTAATACAAGAGAGTTATACAATCTCTGCAATGAACACACAAAAACAGAACTAATAAACAATTCCCAACAAATTAAGAATATGCCATTTACTGGCAAGATTGGGATTACAGCAGGAGCATCAACACCATATAATGATATTGAAGAAGTTGTTACACTAATAACAGAAAATCCCTATTAGGATTTTCGCTTTGTTCTTTAAACAATTCCCGTAAGATATTTAAATAAGGAACAATATTCATAAACCTAGTATAAATGGGGGATAATTATGGATCAGAAAATAAAAATAGGCATTGTAGGTTATGGAAATATAGGCAAAGGCGTAGAGCTGGCAATTGAAAAAAATCCAGACATGGGTCTAGAAGCTATTTTCACCAGAAGGCATTCTAGCGAGTTAACAACCAGAGCGCCAAGATCAAAGATTTATCATGTTGCTGAAGCTCAGCACATGGATCACATTGATGTTGCAATACTCTGCGGAGGTTCTGCAACAGACCTTCCGGTGCAAGGTCCACACTTCGCATCATTATTCAATACAGTTGATAGTTATGATACTCATGCTAAGATTCCAGATTACTTTTGGCATGTTAATGAAGCTACAAAAGCCGTAGGAACAACCAGTATTATCTCAACTGGCTGGGATCCAGGATTATTTTCTTTATTAAGAGTAATAGAAGAAGCAGCATTGCCTGAGGGGAAAGGATATACTTTTTGGGGGACTGGTGTAAGTCAGGGACATTCAGATGCGATAAGAAGGATAGATGGTGTAAAAGATGCAAGGCAATACACAATCCCTATAGAAGATGCGGTAGCAAGGGTAAGATCAGGAGAAAACCCTGAATTGACAACAAGAGAAAAACATCTTAGAGACTGCTATGTTGTTGCAGAAAATGGAGCTGACAAGAAGGGAATTGAAACTGAGATCAAGACTATGCCTAATTACTTTGCAGACTATGATACAAAAGTTTCATTTATATCACAGCAAGAGATGGACTATAAACATTCAGGTATGCCACATGGTGGATTTGTATTAAGAAGCGGAAATACAAGCCCACAGCATAAGCAATTGATTGAATTCTCATTAAAATTAGACAGCAATCCAGAGTTCACAGGAAATATTCTTGTTGCATATGCAAGAGCTGCTTACAGGATGAATATGGAGGGACTGATTGGAGCAAAGACTGTACTGGATGTAGCTCCAGCATATCTTTCAATAAAATCTAATGAGGAATTGAGGGAAGATATGCTATGAAACCAATATTTAAAGAAAAAAGTAAAAAACAAATTCAAAATGAAAACAGAAACACTATCAGGAAAAGGAAATATAACTCCTGCAATAATTAAAAAAGTTGCAGATAGATTCGGAACTCCGGTTTATTTATATGAAGCAAATTTAATCAGTGAGAAATGTGATGATGTTCTTTCAATGCCAAATAAATATGGTCTTAGGGTAAGATATGCCATGAAAGCAAATTCTTCAAGAGCAATCTTGCAGTATATCACAGGCAAAGGGCTTCATCTTGACTTAAGTTCTTTAAATGAAGGAAGAAGAGCGCACTTGGCAGGGGTTCCTTATAACAAGATGATGCTAACAACCCAGGAAATCCCAATTGAAAAAAATAGGAGTGATCTGGAACACATGATACAAAAAGGGATGAAGTATAATGTTTGCTCTTTAAGACAATTAGAATTAATTGCAGATTTTGCTTCAGAAAACAACATCCTCTTATCTATGAGAATCCATCCTGGAGAAGGTTCAGGAGAATCTTCAACAAGAAACACTGGAGACAAATATTCCTGCTTTGGAGTTCATTTGACAGATATAGACAATACTTTATCCTATGCAAAATCAAAAAGATTGATATTTGATCAAGTGCATGTGCATATAGGATCTGGCGGTGACCCTGAAAAATGGAGGGAAAATATTGACAGAGAATTAGGATTTGTGGAAAAATACTTCCCAGATGCAAAAACTGTTAATTTTGGAGGTGGTTTGAAAGAAGCAAGAATGCCCAAAGAAACACCTGCAGACATCCAGGATTTAGGATTATATGCAAAGAAGAGAATTGAAGAATTTTATCATAAGACAGGAAGAAAACTATTGATGGAAATAGAACCAGGCACATACATTATGGCTACTTCAGGGAATCTGATTACAGAAGTCATTGACAAGAAACAGACAGGCCCAGATGGGTTTGAGTTTCTTGTGTTGAGCGGTGGCATGGAAGTTAATTCAAGACCTCTTAACTATGGTTCAGAACATCCTTTTTATCTTGTTTCAAGAGATGGAAAACTTTTATCATCTGAGTTTAACCTTAAGCATCTGGACAAAGAAAATGATCAGAAAATTCCTGTTGGAAGATGCTGCGAAAGCGGTGATTCGCAAAGCCTGGATGAACATAGCCAGATTATTCCAAGAGTTATGGCTAATCCTAATTTTGGAGACTACTTTGTCATAGGAGGCTGTGGAGCATATTGTTCATCTATGAGCCCTTTCAATTATAACTCTCATGTCCAGGCTCCAGAGGTATTGCTGATTAACAGTGAACTAATATGCATAAGAGAGCAGCAGACTTTGGAACAGATGACAGCTAATGAGCAGCCATTGCCTCAGAAATTTACTTCTTAATCAAAAGTTTGCAAAGCAAAATTTTGAAAGGGTTTATTTATAATCTGTTTTTTCCACTGGTGTGTTCATCCTATCTTTTGTTAGACTAATAGATAGAGAATTTGCAAAAACCAAAGATTTTTCAAATTATATATCTAAAAACATTTAAATACCACTAAATTAACTAATATTTAATAGGCAGATAAAATGGAAAACAAACCCAATTACAAGATAGAATCAGAAATTATAGAAATCAGGCCAATAGAAATGCTTGACGCAGAAGTAAGCGCACCTCCTGCAAAAGCATACACCTTAAGGAATATCTTTATTGCATCATTAGCAAAAGGAAAAAGCATAATCCTTAATCCCCTGCTTGCAGAGGACCAGATGTATGCAATAAATGCTATGAAACAGTTGGGCGTTAAGATTGATATTGATGATAACAGGCTTATTATTGAAGGCATGGAAGGCAGGCTTAAAACCCCTGAAAAAGAGATATACTTAGGAAATTCAGGAGTAAGTGTCAGATTTCTTGCAGCAATTGCAGCTCTTGCAGATGGTGGAGATGTAATAATTACAGGAAATGAGAGGATGCAGACAGGACGGCCAATATCAGATCTTCTTGATGCTCTAAAGCCTATAGGCATAAAAGCTGAATCAATAAATGGCAATGGATGCCCTCCTTTAAGAATTGCATCAGGAACCTTCCAGGGAGGAGAAACAGAACTTGCAGGAAACAAAAGCTCTCAGTATTTCTCATCAATAATGCTGGCAGCACCTTATGCAAAACAGGATGTTGTGATAAATACATTAGGACATCTTAGCTCAAAGCCTTTTATAGATATCACTCTTGACTGCATGAAAGCATTTGGAGTTGAAGTTAAAAATGATGATTATAAGGCTTTCAGAATCTGCGCAGGAAATGGATACAAAGCAAAAGAAATTTCTGTTGAAGGAGACTACAGCAATGCATCATACTTTTTTGCAGCAGCTGCAATCACTGGAGGCAGAGTAAGGGTCACTAACCTTAACATCGACTCAGTGCAGGGAGAAAAATATTTCATTGACTGTATTGAAGAGATGGGGTGCAGGATAACAAAAGGAGATGACTGGGTAGAGGTCAAAGGAGAAAAATTAAAAGGAATAAGAAAAGACATGAACAACTATCCTGATATTGTGCAGCCGCTTGCTGTTGTAGCAGCATTTGCAGAAGGTGAAAGCGAATTTTATAATATAGAGCATCTGAAATACAAGGAATGCGACAGGATAACAGCCCCTGCTGAAGAACTAAGAAAGATGGGGATAGATGTAATAACCGAAAAAGACAGGCTGATTATAAAAGGTGGAACTCCAACAGCAGCAGAAATAGAGACATACAATGATCATAGGATGGCTATGAGTTTTAGTATTGCCGGATTAAAGATTCCTGGAATTAAGATAAGAAACCCAAAATGCGTAAAAAAATCATTCCCGGATTTCTGGAAAAAACTCGAAGAGTTGTATTAAATTGGAAAACATAGAGCTGATAGCAGACCCTGGAATATATCCTGAAGGAGAATTAAAAAAGATATACCATGATTATTTGCTAAAAAGAGTAGGTTTTGAAGGCTGTGATGCATGCAGCACAACCTCCTGTTGCACATCATTCTATTACGTAGGACCAAGAGTAGATGACTTTGAAAAGGAAATGGTACTGGATAATATTGAAAAGCTTGGCAGGAGATATGATCATATCAGAGGAATAATCAATAAAACCAGTTATATTCCTACAAAGGGCAGAAAACAGTCAAGTAAAAGATGCCAACTGCTTGCAGATGATGGCAGGTGCATGGTATATGAATCAAGACCTGATGTATGCAGGGAGTTTCCTTTATGGCTGGATATAATTGATAATGTGCTTGCAGTAACATTTGATACTTCCTGCCGCACAAACACTCAAAAAATAGGACAAGAACTAAAAAAACTTGACAACATGATTATAGATGGCTATCAGATTTCAACAGGCTACCAGGACAGCAATGAATTAAGATCAGTTTATTATTTGGGAGATGAGAGATAAAATAAAGCGAAAACAATTAATAAGAGATAAATATTCAAATCAAAATGACAGGAAACACATTCGGAAAGCTTTTCAGGATAACGACATTTGGAGAAAGCCATGGTACTGCTATAGGTGTAATCATTGATGGGGTAAAGTCAAATCTCATATTATCAGAAGAAGACATCCAGAAAGATCTTGACAGGAGAAAGCCTGGGCAGAGCAGCATAACAACTCAAAGAAAAGAGGATGATAAAGTGCAAATACTCTCAGGAATCTTTGAAGGAAAGACAACAGGAACCCCTGTTTGCATGATAATATACAATAAGGATTACCAGTCAAAGGATTATTCAAATATCAAGGACATATTCAGACCTGGACATGCAGATTTTACATACCATAAAAAGTATGGCATAAGGGATAACAGAGGTGGAGGCAGATCCTCAGGCAGAGAAACTGCTGCAAGAGTTGCTGCTGGAGCAGTTGCAAGAAAGATTCTAAAACTAAAAAATATAAACATAACAGCCTATGTCAAAGAGATTGGTGGAATCAAGGCGCAGACCATAGATCTTGACGAAATCGAACAAAATATTGTAAGATGCCCTGACAAAGAAGCTGCTCTTGATATGATTAAAAAGATTAAACAAGTTCAGGAAGAAAAAGATTCAATTGGCGGGGTTGTTGAAGTCATTGTCAAAGGCTGTCCTGCAGGGCTTGGAGAACCTGTTTTTAATAAGCTGAATGCAGTGCTTGCTCATGCTCTTATGTCAATTGGGGCTGTCAAGGCTGTTGAGATTGGATCAGGAATCGCATGTTCAAAGATGAAAGGCAGTGAGTCAAATGACTCTCTGGTTGATGGCAATTTCATCTCAAATAATGCCGGGGGAATACTTGGAGGTATCTCAAGCGGACAGGACATATTAGCAAGAGTTGCAGTAAAACCAACCCCCTCAATAGCAAGAATTCAAAAAACAATTGATATGCAGGGAAAAGAAACTGATATAACTATAG
>JAGLGH010000120.1 GCA_023144115.1 Nanobdellota archaeon
GTTTTCCAAGTAAGTTAGAGAGCTTCGCTCTCCAACTAAAGCCTGCCTGAAAAAATAGACTTGATTCTCCGACGATATCGCAAGAAGTTAAAAATCCGAACAGAAAGAACATAGACCTGAAAAAATTATAGAAAAAAGAAAAAAAAGAAAAAAATTTAATTAGCCTTAAACGACTTCACTTACTGTTATGTCTGCAAGACTTGTGTAGGTGATTGATACTTCATCACCGCTTAGGTCATAGCTGTCATAGTTTGCAAGAACTCTTGCTGCTGCCCTGGTGTCCATTGGCTGGTCACCTGCAATAAGAAGAGCTACATTTCCTGCACCAGTGTCGTACAACTTCAAGATTGCCTTTCCAGGTGCGAACCCTTCTGCGCAATTATCCATTGTAACTCCCATGACTTGTCTTGCTGCTTCGTTAGCACACGGACCGCCAACCATCATCAGGTTCTGTCCAGCCACATTAGCTACTTCGCTTGCAAGAACAGCAGATCCAACTTCAATTGCTTCAAGTGTAACAGACTCAACTGCTCCACCTGTTCCAACCTGAGTTGATGCTACTTTACCAGCAGTTACGAATACTTGTGCACCTACTTGTGCTAGTGGGTATTCTAGAGTCAGCTCTTCAGCTTCGTCTGTGCCTGATGGGTCGTATAGGACAACTTTTGTTCCATACCTTGTGATGCCTTCTTCGTAGTCGTCGTTGTCTTCAAGCTGTTCTAATGAAACATTTCCTGCAACAGTTGTGATGCCGATTTCATTGTCAGTCCTGTTGACCAGGGTAAAGGTAATAACCTCATCACCAAGATTTGTATCAAAGTTGTCAGCTTCTGTTGTTACTGTTATTGCAAATGTAGTAGCACTCACGTTAGCATCGTCGTCAGCATCGGCAAAGGAGATTATAGCTCCACCCTTGGTTGTAATGCCTATAGCAGCTCCATCTGTCAGAACCCCATCGTTGTTCATGTCAATGACAATTCTTGCATCACCTGTTGAATCAGAGTTGCTAATATTTAGACCATCTGTTGTCTCATTAAGCAGTTTCACATCATATGTGCTTCCACCTATTGTAAGCTGAGCAGTCCCATATATCTCACCACTTATAGCCTCAGAATAGGAGATTGTCTTTGATCCGCCTGCAAGGTCAGTGAACTTTAACTGCTGATCACTTAGCCTGAATGAATCAAATGTCATCACATGGGTTGATGTCTTATCATTGTTTCCGTCATCATCAGACAAAACAAAGTAATCATCTTCTGCAATGACTGTTCCAGTTACCATTGATGTGTTGCTTACAGTTGCTTCTTCAAGAACAAGCTTCTCATCGTCTGTTCCAAGCTTAAAGACACCATCCTCATTGGTTGCCAGAGGCATGTCATAAACCTTTCCGTCAACAGTGACAAATTCTAGTTCATAAGCTTCGTCTCCCTGAGGATCAAATACGATATCTTGTTTTCCTGGATCGGTCAGACCTTCATAGACAATATCCCATCCTTCATGAATCATCGATTCAGGCTCTTCAAGGTATTCCCTTAATCCATGTCCTGGAGCAATATAGATATCTCCATCGACACCTTCAGCATCCATTAAGAATTTTATGGAATCTATCCTAAAGTTGCTTGATCCATTTTCAGCCCTGATCTCAACTTCCAGCCTGTCGATAGTCTCTCCATTGATTTCGACGTTTTGATTGAATCCTGAAGTTGTGTAGACATCATCTATAAGAATCATCTTATTGGCTCCAAGGTAGAACTCAACCATATCTGGAGTGACGTCTCCTGCTTCGTTAGGCATAACATCCCTGATACCTATCTCAAGACCATCTGCAAGCGTATCTGTTTCTCCGTCTTCAAGAGAATCTGTGACTTCGTCATTGATTCTGAATTTCACAGTTGCTGGGTCTGCATGGTCATTGATAACAATCACTTCAACTTCGTAATCTACTCCATCGATAGTGTATGTCTTTGTTTCTCCTTCTTCAAGACTGTCAAGAATCTCTCCGCTTATCAATTCAAGTGTAAGCTGATCTCCAGAAACCTCTGAATCGATTATTGAGTAAATCTTACCGAAGATTTCTAGGCTTTTGTCTTCGATGTCCTCAAGCTCACCTTCATGATTTTCAGCTGCAGAGATGTCTGATTCAAGACCTTCTTCAAACTCAAGCTCATAGATAAACACAGGTTCTCCTTTCTTGAAATAAAGGGAGTCTCCTACATTATCATCTTCATCTTTACCAAATGTAACCATATTGCCAGTTGCATTTGCATCATTAAGATTATTGTCAGAGTCTTTCAGTCTCAAGTACTGATTGTAGTCTGTTGATCCCTCTGATGTGGAGATAAATCCAGACCTTAAACCTTCAAGTTCAGAGCCAGTGATTGTTTCTCTGTTGTTTCCGATGAACTCATCGATTTCAAGCATGTCTCCTGGCATGCCAATCTCAACATTGTCTCCAGTCAAAGCTACCTGTGTAACTCCGCCAGCAGCAGAAACTGTTGTTGTCTGCTTCATGCTGTATTGCAAGCTTGTTGCAACGTCTACAGCGCCGATAACATCAGATGCTTTTGCATTGTCTCCTACGACAATCATTGCATCAAACATGCCATCTTTTACAAATGGCGCAGGGTATGTGCTCATATCTGCAGCCATAGCGCCCATGATGGTTGCTCCCACCATAGATGCTCCAGCACCCAGAGCCACAATTTTCTTTATTGCTTTTCTTAATTTCATATCTAAACACCTCCGTGTTTATATGTTTGTCTCATCACCAGAACTTATATGGAAGCCCGTCGGTAATCCATGTCCTGAAGATGAGTTATTGAGGCTGTTTGCCTCATGTTGGAACCCATAAGTAGGCTCAAATTGGGTAGTGAAACAATCCCAGTTATTTAAATGTTGTGTATTTTCCTGGCTATCAATGAATCTCTGTCGTCGATTATATTCCTGCTGTAATCATTCCTGTTGTTACCAATTCAACTACCGTATTGCTGATAATATCTCTTTTCATTTATAAATATTTCGCAAACCTTTGTCTAAATTTCCCCTTAAAAAGAAGTATACTGCTTAATTCATCAGAAATCTAGGATATTAGGAGGTTATCACTTCCTAGGAGTATGGCAATAAAAAGAGAAATATTCATGAGAGGTTTATAAATGGTTTATAAAGGGGGTTTGATTTTAAGGATGTGAAAAAGGATTTCTTTATGATTTTGGTGATGTCTTTTGTGGAAAATCAAACCCTAATGCCTATGCCAGACAATATATTAGGGAATTTGATTTAATTTAGGGGGATAATAATTGAGAATAATATAGCCAGATAATAATTACGATAATAAAAAAATTGATATTTCTTCTCAATAGGATGAGTTCAATAATGGTTATTACTAAATTGAAAAAACAGTTAGGCGTCACATTTTAGCAAAAACCGCAAGATTTATATAATTGTGACGTATAACTGGATTATGGCCCATATAAGAATCAAAAAAACAAAAGATAAGGATTATTATTACCTAGAACATACAATAAGAGAAGGAAAGGCATTCAGAAATAAACAAATATATTTAGGCACGCATCTGCCAGCAAACATCAACATCCTAACAGAGAGATTCATGCATGAGCTTTTTGAAGAACTTTGTGATAAGCAATTGAAAACGATCAAAAAGAAATTCGCAGCAGAATTTTCAAGCTATCCAAAGTCTGCCCAAAAAAAGTATATTGAAGACTTTATGATTAAATTTACCTATAATACCAATAAGATAGAGGGCAGCACACTAAGTCTCAAAGAGACCGCTGATCTCTTGGAAGAGCATATAACCCCAAGAAATAAGTCATTAGAAGATGTAAAAGAGACAGAAGCGCACAAAAAAGTGTTTTACGAGATGTTAAAGTATAAGAAGGAACTTACAATATCATCAATACTCCATTGGCACAAGGAACTTTTTAAATCTACTGATGCAGAAATCGCAGGCAAGATCAGAAAACATCCAGTAGCTATAGCCAGAACTAAAGTAAAATTGCCAATTCCTGCTGAGTTAGATACATTATTGCATGAATTTTTTATATGGTATAGAAAATATAAAGATAAAACAAACCCAGTAATCTTAGCAGCGCTCGTGCATTTAAAGTTTGTTACAATCCACCCAGTTAGTGACGGTAATGGGAGAATCTCCAGGATTATGATGAACTTTATTTTGCATAAGCACAATTATCCCATGTTGAATATTGAATATAGCAACAGGAATGCATATTATAATGCACTTGAAAGAAGCCAAACGCAAAGCAAGGATTATATTTTTGTCCAATACCTTATAAAAAGATACTTCAAGAGATATCAAGAATATATGGCAGAATAAGCCATATGCTCTTCGAATCTGTTTCTAACAGTTTCTTTTCAATCGCAGAGCTAATGGTCGCTGAAGTTCCAATGCAGAACTTCCAGACAAAGAAAATTATAGACGTGAAAGTGTGGGGAGGAGGATGCTCACCAGCTGAAATGCTTAGAAATGGAACATTTCTGGCATGCTAAAAATCTACAGATTTTTATCAAGTCAGCTGGCACCTTGAGGGTTTCGCGGAGCTCAAGCCCAAAAAACAAACAAGAGAATGAAGAAAAATACAAGATAAAACAAAAATAGAAAAAATGTGGGGAGGAGGATTCGAACCCCCGTAGGCACTAAGCCAATAGGTGTCTTCAAGTCATCGCGTGAAGCTCTTCACACCTTGACCTGCCTAAGCCTATCCCGTCAAGCCCCTTAGAATCTCTTCCAAAGTTTGGCCACTCCGGCATCCCCACTTAGAATCATTGTTGAAAATATAAAAAAAACTATTTCTTCTGCCAGGAATAACTCCTTTGTTTGCTGCTCTTGCCGAATCCGCATGAACTGCATACTTTATCCCTAACATGATATGAATGCTTACCGCATCTCCTACAACGGATATGCGACGTCTTTCCACTTTTCTTGCCCATTGAGGCAGTTCCTTTTGACATCTATAATCACGACTCCAAATTTAAGCAGGTGAGATCAATATGATGGTATCTCCCCTGATGAAGAGAACGCCAAGTTTTCTTTTGAGTTCTCCCTCTACTCTTTCTTCAGCTTCTTCAAGCACAACATTTATGTGAATGTCAAAAGCCTTGAGCATTCCTGTAAACTGCTTCCCGTTTTTAAGCTCAACGATAACTTTTTTGTCTCTCGCCCTATTAAGCGCATCTAATGGTCTTGCTAATTCCATAATGTTCCCTCCAAAAAAAACAATTTTCATAGAGGAAGGCAAGTGAATTTATAAACCTTTCGTTAGTAAAAAATTTGCGATGCAAATTTTTTAGGATTATCTAAGGGAATACAGGAGGGAACGAGAAAGTTTCATAGTTAAAAATTTGCAGAAACAAATTTTTAAATAACGAAAGAAATATAAACTAATCATTCAAATATATTTAAAATGACTAATCTCCTGATATCATTAGTGGCAAATAAGATAATAATATCAGCTGCAATTGCATGCTTAGTTTCCCAGCTTGTGAAGTTCATCACAGCCATGTTCAGGAACAAGAAGCTGGACTTTTATAAATTAGTCGAGACTGGTGGAATGCCCAGTGCGCATGCAGCAGTGGTCAGCGCAATAACATCAGCGGTTTATATTGAACAGGGAGCATCAGCATTATTTGCCATAACTTTGATTATATCTATCATTTTCCTGAGAGATGCCATTGGGCTGAGAATGACTGTGAAAAAACAATCAAAAATATTGAAGGAGATAACGCCAAAAGCGTCTGGCCTGAGCGAATCTGAAGGCCATAAGATACCAGAAGTGATTATGGGAATTGCTTTAGGCATCATAATAACATTATTAATATATTAATCAAAATGTCTGCCATCCAATTCATTCTGCAATGCGTATATTTTATGCTGCCTGCATATTTTGCAAATATGGCTCCAGTCATGTTCAGGAAATTGTTCAGTTTTCTTGCAGTGCCAATGGATATGGGCAAGACATTCAGAGGCAAACCTATATTAGGGAAGAATAAAACATTTCGAGGGCTTGTAACAGGGATATTAGCAGGGATTGGTGTTGCATTTATACAATACCTCCTCAGGAATACAAGCATGGCGCATTATCTCACACTGCCTGGTCTTGACTACAGCTTATGGCTGCATATTGGATTCCTGCTTGGAGCAGGGGCTATAATTGGCGATGCTGCAGAAAGCTTTTTCAAAAGACAGATAGGTATAAGACCTGGAAAGCCGTTTATCCCATTTGACCAGACAGATTTTGTTATCGGATCGCTTCTTTTGGTTAGCCTAGTCTATTTTCCAGGATGGGGAGTAGTTGCTACAGTGATTGTACTAAGCATAATCCTTCATATAAGTTTCAACCACTTCGCATTCTGGCTAAGAATTAGGGACGAGAAGTGGTGATAAAAAAGTTACCACTGGAAACTTTTTTAGTGGTTGATATCGGGTGCGAGAGATTAAGGTGCAAAAAAACATGAGTTCTATAATTTAGTTGAGAGAGATTTCAAAAATTCCTCCACTTTTAAACCAAACCACTATCTTTAAATATCATACCCAACTTCCTAAAATAGCATAAAATTAAAAAAAATATCCAAAACATATTGGGGGAAAGAAAAAATGTCAAACAATGTACAACCTATATTTATTCTGCCAGAAGGCACACAGAGAACATCAGGAAAACAGGCGCAAAAGGTTAACATATCTGCAGCGCAGCAGGTTGCTGAGCAGGTAAAATCCACACTTGGGCCAAAAGGCATGGACAAGATGCTTGTAGATTCTCTTGGAGATGTCACAGTTACAAATGATGGTGTCACAATACTTGAGGAGATGTCAATAGAGCATCCTTCAGCAAAGATGATTGTTGAGATAGCAAAGACCCAGGAAGATGAGGTCGGCGACGGGACCACAACAGCTGTTGTTATTGCAGGAGAGCTTCTCAAGAATGCTGAATCCCTGCTTGATCAGAATGTGCATCCAACTGTGATAACCAAGGGATATAGGATTGCGCTTGAAAAGGCGATTAAAATTCTTAATAGCATGAGTGAAAAAGTATCAATTGAGGATACAAAGCTAATGATAGATATAGTAGGAACAGCCATGACAGGGAAAGGCTCAGAATATGCAAAAGAGTTTCTCTCTGAGATCATAGTAAGTGCGATAAGGTCAATCAGTGAGGAAAAAGAGGGCAAGATCATTATCAACAAGGATGACATAAAGCTTGAAACAAAAGTTGGAGCAAGTGTTGAATGCACTGAAATTGTGAAGGGAATAATACTTGACAAGGAAAGGGTTCATACAGGGATGCCCCAGACAGTCAAAGATGCCAAGATTGCTCTTGTGGATTCTGCTATTGAAATAAAGAATACAGAGATAGATGCAAAAATCCAGATAACTGACCCCAGCCAGATGCAGGCATTCCTCGACCAGGAAGAGACCATGCTCAAGAAGATGGTGCAAAAGG
>JAGLGH010000121.1 GCA_023144115.1 Nanobdellota archaeon
TTTATTGATAGTTAAAATATTGCTTGAAATCAATTTTTTTAAAAGAGAAAATGAGAACAAAAAAAAGAGGCGCACTAAAAATTTTTCCAAATAAATTTTTTAGAAAAGGGATTAGCATATATGTAAGCTGGATTCTTGTGATGGCATTTGTTGTCGGGCTAAGCACATTTATGTTTATTTTTATGAGGGGCTATGCAGAAACATCTGCACAGCAGATTAAAGAGAGGGGATTAAGCGCTATTGAGTGTGATTCTTTATTGATTACTATTGATGCTGCATGCCAAAATACGCAAAATTTATATATCAATATAATTAATAGAGGTGATATAACTGTAGATGGAGTAATTTTCAGAATGTATGACCTGTATTACGAACCTCAGATTGATAGAAAAAATCTGACTTTGGAAGTAGGGAAATACAATGCCAAAGAGGTGCAGCTTATAAAAAGAGGTGATGTAAAAAAAATACGCAAGATTGAGGTTGTTCCGATTGTTGTATCAAATGGCATTAGAATAACATGTGAAAACAAGATGTCATATTATCCTGTTGGAGATGATTTTATTGCAGATTGCCTGGATAGGTAATAGGCGAGATATAGTAAATTAATTTACATAAAGACATAGAGAAAAAGAGGTGAAATAATGGTGAGTTTGAAAAAGATTGATAAGAATATCAGGAACCCAAATCTTTTTGAAAAGATTCTTCTTGTTCTGGGAATATTCTTTGTTATGTTTGGATATGCCATGATACACAAGATGGTTGTCACATCAGGCATGCTTAATTGGAGCTTTGTGCAGGCAATTTTCCTTTGGCTTATAATCGTGATTTTGATAATTCTTGTTGCGGTTGTGGAGAATGTAAAAGAAGAACTTAAGATAATAATAGGCAAGCATGGTGAAGAGATAAGGCTGCTTGCAACTATGTCTGGCAAAAAGCCAGGAAAGAAATAAGAGGTGAAAAAATGAATATATTCAAAAAATTATGGAAAAAGAAAGGTGTTTCTCCATTAATCGCAACTGTGCTTCTCATTGCATTTGCAGTATCATTAGGCGCAGTGGTTATGAACTGGGGAAGAGGTTATGTTGAAACAACAATGACTCAGGCAGATGTGCAAAGCGCAGAGAAGATATCATGTAGTATGGATACAAGTATTGGTGTTGTACAGGTAGGGGATAAGCAAAGGTTGTGCATTGATGATGCTGCTACGAATGCTACATTAAACTTTACATTGATCAATACTGGTTCAGCGACTCTTCAGGGTGTGCAGATTCTAGTGATTCCAGTTTCTGGAGCGCCGCCTGATCCAGTTGAAGTTGGCAGTGAAACTCCAAAATCAGGAATGATGTATGCTGGAACTATATTAAGTGGGAATAGGTCAACTATTGATCAGATAGAGATTGCGCCTATTATCCTTGTTAAAGGGGTTAAAGTAGTATGTCTTGAACATTCAATCAAGAGATTGCCTACAGAAATAGGTGAATGTTAAACATTTTTTTATATTTATTTTTTTATATTTAGATTAGTTTAAAATTAAAGATGGGTAGTAATGTGGCAGGTAACAACGTGTTTCATTAATCAAAAACCGTTATCAGAAGTATTTTAAAGATTAAATCCAATATCATAATCCCCCAATCCAAACCAACATGCCTTAATTAACATACAGGCGGTTTTTAAAAAATGGTCGAAGCCAAGAACATAACAACTCACCTGTTTTTATGGTTCATTTTTATAGTGGTTGCTTTGTTCCTTGCTTTTTGGCTTTACAGCATGCAAAAAGAATACATGGCTTCAGACTCTATTGGAAACGGAGCAATGGCAAGCCTGAGTTGCGGAGGCTATATGTTTGAGATATCAGATGCTTCATATCATAATAATACATTATCATTCACCATCAGGAATACAAGAGGGGATACAATCAAAAGCATTGTGATTGAGTCTGATTATGATTCAAGAACAGAGCAGTTAGGGGCACTGAGCACAGGAAAGGAAAGAAAGATTGTGCTTGAAAATTTCAGAGCAGGCAGCACATTTGCAGTCTATCCTGAAGGATGCGCAAAGTTCAATATAAAGATAATTAAGTTAGAATAATGGCAGTGAGGTTAGATGATAAAAACAAAGAAATGTCAGATCTGGGTTTCAGCAGTGCTGTACCTGCTTATCGGAAGCATAGTCATAATATTGATACTTCAGGCTGGTCTTCCTATTATCAAGAAAAGCAAGGATATGTCTGTATTCACAAAAACACAAGACACGTTCATGTCCCTTGACAATGTCATAGTTGACCTTATTGATTCAGGCGCAGGCAGTCAGAGAGTTGTGCCTTTTGAAATTCATGAGGGAAAAGTGAATCTGGCAAATGACAGGCTGACCTGGGAGATGGAGTCTGATACAAAAATCATTGAGCCAGGCACAGATATTGTTATTGGAAACATGAAAATAACTTCAGATATAGACGTAGATGCATGGGATTTGGATGATACATTTGTGCTTGAGAATTCTCATATTAAGGTCAATATATCAAAAATAGGTAACTCAACCAATCATGAGGACATTAAGACATGGGAGATTATCACTGGATTCTATTCAAAGGATACTGACTCAGAATTAGGTGGTGGTGTCGGTGTATTTAATTTCACGCTTGCAAATAATCCTGCAACTGCATCAGGACAGGGCTATACTGAGCTTATGCCTCCAGGAAATAATACAGATATTGCCTTTGCCAAGGTGCTTGTTCATATGTACAGCGACAGTGGGAATGACTATACTATGGAACTAAGCCTTGATTCCAGGGCGGATTTTATAGCAGTTAATATACTTAATTTCAAATAAATAATGTGTAGGTCGTGAAATATGACAGAAACTAATAAAGAAGAAGAGAAGAATCAAAAAGAGAAAAGAGAGAAAACTTCTGAACAAGAGGGAATGGGTTCAGAAAAAGGCTTTTACATAGACCTTAGACCCAGGCTGGTAAAGCTCCCTCCTTATGAAAACAAGACAAAGATAAATGTCCGCTATCCTCTCATCCCTCCTTTTGCTTTTGCGCATATATTCTGGGATGATAAACACAAAGAACTTGTATATTATCTTGAAGAACCTGTGCTTACAGATGCTGAGGAAGAGGTATTTAGGCTTGTGCAAAAGGCTCTTGAAGAGATGGTGAATGTAAACTTTGTAAAGGCAGACAGTTTTAAGTTCCTAATTGAATATCTTGAGAAAAGCATTCAATCCATCCTTATCGAGCTTGGCATAAAGCTCTCAGGTGATAGCTATAAAAAGCTGATGTATTATATCTATAGGGATTCCATAGGCCTGAATGAGATTGCGCCATTGATGAATGATTATTATATTGAAGACATTGAATGCAATGGGCTGAATTATCCTCTTTATGTTGTCCACAGGAAATATGAGAATCTTCGCACAAACATAAAATTTACAGATCCAGGAAGGATGATAAACTTTGTTGAAAAGATTGCACAGAAAACAGGCAGGTATATCTCGTATGCTAAGCCAATGCTTGATGGAACTTTGCCTGACGGCTCAAGGGTGAATGCAACATACACAAAAGATATCACTACCAGGGGACCCACTTTTACAGTAAGGAAATTCACAAAAAATCCCTGGACACCTATACATCTCATAAAGATGAAGACAGCTTCAGCAGAGATATTTGCTTATATCTGGCTTATGATTGAAAACAAGTTCAATATGATGGTAATAGGAGAGACAGGTTCAGGCAAGACGACTTACCTTAACAGCATACTGAGTTTTGTTCCTCAAGAGGCAAGGATATGCTCGATTGAAGATACAAGAGAGCTTAATATTGTGCATGATAATTGGCTCCCTGCTGTGACAAGGACTGGATTTGGAATGCCTAATATATATGGTAAACAGTTTGGGGAAATAACCATGTTTGACCTTCTTAAGGAAACATTCAGGCAAAATCCTGATTATGTCGTAGTGGGAGAAACCAGGGATAGGGAGGCTTATGTCATGTTCCAGGGAATGGCTTCAGGCCATCCTTCTTATAGTACCTTTCACGCAGCTTCAATTGAAGCTCTTGTCAGGAGGCTTGGCTCTCCGCCTATAGATCTCCCACCTTCACTTATAGAATCTCTTGATGTAATCTGTGTTGTTACTCATATAAAGACTCCTGAGAAGAATGTGAGGCGCATGCGCGAGGTCAATGAGATACAGAAAGTTGAATCTATGGGATCTATCACTTCAAATAAAATGTTTGAATGGGACCCTCTCAAAGATACTTTCAGGTTCGGAAAAAGATCATTGGTCATGCAAAAGATAAGCGAGAGAACTGGCAAGCCTGTATCTGCGCTTTTGAATGAGATTAGAAGAAGAGCTGAATTGCTCAATATTATGGTACAGCAGAGAATTGAATCATTTGAGGAATTCACAAAGATAATCAATGAATATCATAAAGATCCTCAAAGTGTGATTAAGAGGTTTAACCTAAAATGAGATATGATAATATACATTCTGCTTACGAGGATATGCAGGTCCTTATAAAGATGGCAGATGAATTGAGCAATACAAAAATAACAAGCGAAGAAGAAAGGGATGAATTGAAGAGCAGACTTGCATATATCAAGTCAAGGCTGCTGAAGATAGCAATAAATACTGACAAAGTGCTTAATATGGCTTCACAAGGTATAGTTGCAGAAAGGAAGAATAATTAAACCCTTCAAAAGCAAAAATGTATAAAGACGCATCAGGATATATAAATCAGATATTGGAACTTATGAATGAAATTGATTCATATAATTATTATAAGTCTCAGATAGCAGGGAAACTTGATAGGCTTTTTGAGATGTATCAGCGCGGTGAAATTGATTCTATCAGTTATGATTCGCTCAAGAGAAAAATCTTAAAGGGAAAAACAAAAAAAGAGATTCTTAATTATTATAATAGCTACATCATGCTTCTTTTGAAGCAGATACAGAATAATAATACTCTAATTGTAGATTCTGTATATAATGTTGATATTGATGAGGTTATTGCAGGAATGAAGATTGAGACAGCAGTTCCTGCGCCTGAAGCTGTATCAAAAGTTGTACCTGGACCTGCATCTAAAACTATGCCTGAAGCTGCTGCAAAACCTTTGCCTGAAAAGCCTGCAACAGTAGAAATTAGAATAAAGGAAGCAGCCAAAGAAGAGAAAGTAAAACAGGTAAAGTTAAAAGAAACCAGGATAGAGGGAGAAAAGCTAACCAAAAAACCTGCTTTTATAAGACCATACAAAAAAGAAAGATTCTCATTGCTGCAGAGATTTATTGATATGCAGAAAAGTCTTGTCAGGAAGACCCATCTAAGGAAAATGCGCAAGATTCAGGCGCGGGCTGACAGGAAAAGAGCAGAACTGTTCAAAGCTGAGGCAAAGAGAAGAGAAAAGCTGCTTGAGGCAGAAGCGAAGAAGAAGATAAAGCCTAAGATTAAGCCTTTGCATCCGGAAATAGAAACAGTTTCTTTCTTTCGCACGTTTGCTGAGGTTTTCAGACCAAAACCTAAAATGAAAGAGGAACTTCCTCCAAAAAAGCTTCTGGCAAAAAAACCAGATACCCTGTTGAAAAAAGGTTTGTTTGCAGGGATGACAGATAAAATCAATTCAATGTTCAGAAAAGAAAAACTCAAGAAGCCAATACTGATTCCAAAACAGTTTAAGCAAGTAATTCCTAAAGGCGAAGGCATAAATAAACTTTCTATCAGGAATGTCATTAGAGACTGGATGAACCGTCTACGTAAAAAAGATGAATATCTTGCAGAAGAGCCATTGATCTCCCCTTCTCTTATACGGCTTGCTGATGTATCCTTGCAGGAATTTCAAAAGTACAAGGTGGAACACTTAGTTAATCCTGAGCATCTGCTCAGAGAAGCAAAAAAGATAAAGACCAGGCTTGCAAAACATAAAGTCACACCTATATACAGGCCAATCCTGATAGGCTCAATAGCAAATCTTACTGTCAGGGGATTTACAAATTATCTTATAGGCAAATTCCCTAGGTTTTTCAAGAATCTATATCACTCGTTAAGGCTTGCAAATATTCAGGTTCTGTCAAATACTTATGCTAATATCATGATATTTTTTATGATGATTATATCTGTGATATCTTTCCTTGTTTATACAATATTTGCCATTCTTGCATTCCAGCCTCTGCTTATTGCGATAATTTTCGGACTGATAGTTGCATCAATATGCGCATCAGTCACAGGTTTTGCTTTTTATTTTTATCCTAATACAAAAATTACTACAAGAAGTAAGAACATAAAAACAAATCTGCCTTTTGCAATGAACCACATTGCTGCGATAGCATCAAGTGGAGTGCCTCCTGTTGCAATGTTCAAGCTAATAGCAGAATCAATGGAATATGGAGAGGTCTGTACTGAGATGCATAAAATAGTTGATTACATAGATTTGTTTGGATATGATCTTGTGACTGCTGTCCGTTCAGTTGCTGCGCTTACTCCTGAAGAAGACCTGAGAGAATTCTTTGAGGGGATGATTAATACTATAGAGAGTGGAGGCGATTTTGAGAAATACTTAATGGCAAAATCAAAAGAAGCAATGTCCTCATATGAAATTGAGAGAAATAAATATGCCGAGACTGTATCAACATATTCAGATATTTACACAGGCATATTGATAGCAGCGCCTTTGTTTTTTGTTGCAGCATTGACTCTTGTCAGCATGCTTGGCGGGCAGATTGGCGGCATAAATGTAAGCGTAATAATCGGACTTGGGACATATCTTGTGATTCCTTTCCTGAATGTTGCTTTTATCATATTCCTTAATATTTCACAACCAGAGGTATAAAAAATGAAGTTCAAGTTAGACATCTTGCAGATTGTATATTTTTTGATTTCAATAGTAATAATAATCATTGATTTCAAATTGTTTTTTAGCAGCAAATTTTTCCTGCCCATCATGTTTATTGCA
>JAGLGH010000122.1 GCA_023144115.1 Nanobdellota archaeon
GTAGGGTCTGTGAAATCAGGGATGGTTGTGCCTGATGCAATAATTCATATATCTTCATCAGATTATGGTGCTCTGACACCTCATATAGTGAAGATGGCAAATCAGCTTACATGGTCAATTCCTGTGCATAAGGTGCTTGTTAATTTTGCTGCTTCAATAAACAGCAGGGTAATCCAGAGAGCAATCGCAACAGTTATAGAAGCTGAGCAGAGCGGAGGCAATATTGAAGAAGTGCTGGAGTCAATAACTGATTCGCTTGTGGAGATAAAGAGAGTCAAAGAGCAAAGGCGGGCAAATATACACTCGCAGACAATCCAGAGTTATATCATCTTCTTTGTGTTCCTTGGTGTGATGGTAATCATATCAAGCATGCTGATACCTTTCATGTCAAAGGTAGGCACTGGTGAGGCTGGAGGTGAAGTGCCTGCACTTACGCAGGAAGCCCTGACTGGCATGATGCAAAAGGTTACAATAGACACAACAAACCCTTACACCCTTGTCCATTCTACAGGTAAATGGTTTGTCAGCATTGATGGAATCTTCCTGATGCTTGCTCTTATCCAGGGCTTCTTTGCAGGGATTGTCATAGGAAAGCTGTCTGAAGGCTCACTTCAGGCTGGAATCAAGCATTCATTGATTCTGGGGACTGTGGCATTCTTTGTGATAACAATATTCTGAGTTGGGGGTTTACTTGCAAACTTTTGAAACAAACAAAGGACAATATGTAAGAGATATGTAATGTATTGGCACTGGTCACTTGCCAAGTGTGGGGAAGGTATATAAATAGAAATTGATTCTGGATGAATATGAGAATAACATTAACTTTAAAGGCACTAGGGGATGTGTCACAAAAAGATGCTTTTCCTAAATATTACCCAGCAATGCAGGGTTTTGTATATGATAAGCTAAAGAATTCTGTCTTTTCTGACCTGCATGATAAAAAGGGCTTTAAGAATTTTTGTTTTAGCAATCTTATAGGTGTTCGTAACAACAAGGTTCTAAATTTACTAAAGCAGTATGGGAATCAGAATTTAAGTTTTCAGCTAAGTACCTGAAAATTATGTTTTATTTCCTAGTTTCCCTTCACAATACACCCTAGCAGGGCATTTTCCATCACAGCCGCTAAATCTTTTATCCCTTAATTCTTTCAACTGCTTATTATTCCATAATTCTTTTAGTGGTGTTTCTTTTGCATTTCCTACAATCAGGTCATTTCTTCCACCCACACATTCAGACACGCTTCCATCAAAATTTACTGAGATGGTATACTGATCAAGATCACAATGACCTTCTCCAAAGAAGCTTTTACCCATTGGATATTTACTTTGATATTTTTCTCTTATTGCATTTTCAATCTTTGTATTTTCAGCATAATCTTTAGATAAAAGTAATAATTTCTTATTTTCCACTGCTCTCCCTTTTAATAGAATTCCTTCCACAACAGGATATATATTATTTTTTATTGCCCAATCTACTATTTTTGGAATCTCGTCAGCAGTGTCTTTGCAGATTAAAGTATCAATACTTAATCTTGTTGGATGAGATCTATTGAATCCTGCATCCATCAGGTTTTGTATTCCTCTATAGATTTGTTCTGCTGCTCCTTTTTTATCAACTAATTTATCCTGGATTTCTTTGTCATGGGAGTTTAGCTTACACATTACTGATACATCCATGTTATATAATTTTTCAGCCACCTCTTTTATGATCTGTGTTGCATTGGTGAAAAATATAGAATATATTCCTTTAGCTTGAGCATATTCTAATATTGGAAATCTCTTCTTTTTTCTATCAAAAAATGTTTTATCTAGTAGAGGTTCTCCTGCGCCGCAAACATATAGGTATTTTACTCCTAAATCTATTGCTTGATTAATTATATCATGATATTGTTCTAAAGTAAGTTGTCCTTTCTCTGCTATACCAGCATCCTGAAAACAGAATGAACAGTTTAAATCGCAGATTTTACTCATATTTATTGCAAGAACTAATGCTTTGTTTTCTTTTAATGCTTTTTCTTTTTCTTCTTGAGCAATATTAAATCCCTTTAATGTTGGTAATTTATTCATTTTGTTTCACCTTTCTAGCTAATCCTATATATATGATTGGAGATTCTGGATTATCAGGAATCACTTCCAGAAAATAATTCTTACCAAACAATTTTCCAATTTTTACTTGGTCTAATCTTTCAGAACAAAAATTACCATAATCTGTTTTGGTATAAGTATAGTTTCCTATGCTGTGAATCTCAGTAAATCCTAAAGAAGCATAAGAAACATAAAGGTTTTCCTGAGATGTTCTTGCCCTAGTTCCATAGTAGCTGAAATTGACTGCTCCATTTGGCTTTAATATCCTGTTGATCTCTTTGACAGCACTTTCCTTATCTGAATCAAGATTTGATAATAGGCAAAAAGGCAGTAAGATTGTATCGAAGAATTCGTCTGGGAAATCAGTATCTATGATGTTTTTAACACTAAAATGATATTCTGGGAATTTATTCCTGCAATGCTTTACAGAAGATTCTGATATATCAATGCCATATATATCTGTGATTATTTTTTCTAATTTATTTTTTCTATCTAATTCTTCTATAACCCTTCCAGTTCCAACACCCACATCAAGAACTATTCCCTTTGAGTTTTGACAATATTCTAAAAGTTCTTTATCTAAACTATCTGTCAGATAAGTGGGCAATTTACTCTCTATTTCATCCCATTCAATTTTTGTATAAAATCCATTATTATAGGCCATTTGAACATCTTTATTATTATCACTCGTCAATTAAGAATCTTATATTAAACTAATCCCCTAAAAACTAGTCAAAAAGAAAAGATTTATATAATATTGGTGATTCTGTCTAGGTTATGGGTAACGGACTAGTAAAATTAGACTTAAAAGATAAAAAAATCTTGCTGGAATTAGATATGGATGCAAGACAAACTTATTCAGAAATAGCAAAAAAAGTCAAGATGAGTAAACAAGGGGTTGAGTATAAGATCAATAATCTGATTAAAAAAAAGGTGATATCAAAACCTTATCCTATTATCCACATGACTAAGCTTGGTTACAAGTATTGCAGATTAGTCTTTAAATTTCATAATTTAACATCTGAAAAAGAAAAAGAGATTATTGAGTTTATCAAAAATCACAAAAAAATAGGCTGGGCATTAAAAATAGAAGGTTCTTATGATCTTGGGATGGGCATATGGGCAAAAACAATTACCGAATTCAAGGATGTGATTAATGAATTTGTTTATAGATTTGGTCATTATATTGCTAAGAGAATTGAGTCGATTGGGACAAAAGTTTACCATTATCAAACAAGATATTTGCTGAACAAGACTGAAACAAGAGAAATTACAATTAAAGAGGATGTTGAACCTGAAAAGATAGATGAATTAGACCAAAGAATTTTAAGAATCCTTTGCAAGAATGCAAGAACTCCTTTGATTGAAATAGCCCAGCAATTAAATACATCTTCAAAAGTGGTGTCTTATCATATTAAAAACTTAGAAAAAAGAAAAATAATTGAAGGCTACAGGTTGATACTGAATCATTCTCTTTTAGGTTATACTTATTATAAAGTTCTTCTCGATTTATCAAACCTTACAAAAGAAAACTTTATTGCAATCAAAAACTATTTGAAATATCAACCTAATGTATTATATCTCATCGAGGCAATAGGCTGGAAAGACCTGGATTTTGAGATGCTTGCAGAATCTAATCAGGAATTTTTCAGTTTTATGAAAGAGTTAAGATTAAAATTCCCAGTATTAGTTAAAGATCATGAAATATTAATACTTACAGATACAATAAAGGTAAGTTATTTGCCAGAGATATGATCCCTTCTTACCCTGTAATTCAATTAGACACTACCTCTTCCACAGATTATATCCTGTCAAAAGTTTGCAAGCAAACTATTTTTCTATTCTCATCACCCACAACATTCTTTTTGTTACTACCTTAAAAAGATATCTATTCGCACATTTTTTAAAGACAAACAGATTCTTCTTAAATATGGGGATTATACATAAGATTGAGACTCTAATGAGAGAGCATGAATTTAGTCAGTATTTGATAAGAGT
This sequence comes from Nanobdellota archaeon, assembly GCA_023144115.1. GTDB lineage: Archaea > Nanobdellota > Nanobdellia > Woesearchaeales > JAGLGH01 > JAGLGH01. The sequence goes on from JAGLGH010000122.1 coordinate 4,083, forward strand.
TGAATCAATAGCAGAATCTGAAAATGAAAAAAAACAAATGATAAATGCTGTTAATTCATTAAGAGATATTCAAGATAGATATAGTCTGGCTTTGGAGAATTTGTCATTTAAAACAATACTTCATCCTGTTTTTATGGATCATGAAGAATATAGTGCTCTTTATGAGATTGAACAGGACTATAGGGTCTTGAAGTTCACTGAAAAACCATCATTTGACAAAATCTTTCCAGATAATCAAAAATTTGAAGAAATAGAATCCTGGATGGATAAGAACAAGCCAGATTACAACCCTCTTTCTGATTTTTTTGACCAATAATCTTTTATACTTCTTATTTTTCTATCATTCTCATGGTAAGAATTGAGCTTGACATAAAGAAATCTCTTGAAGAGAATGCTTCATCCTATTTTGAGAAAGCAAAGAAAGCAAAGAAGAAGATAGCAGGAGCTAAAAAAGCTTTAGAAAAAGCAAGAGAAAAACTGGAATGCCTTGAAGAAAAGAAAGATGTTGAGATAAAGGCAGCAGAAGCTAAAAAAGAAAAGACGAAAAGAAAAGCGCAGTGGTATGAGAAATTCAGGTGGTTCAGGACATCTGAGGGTCTTCTTGTGATTGGCGGCAGGGATGCAACAACCAATGAGATTGTTGTCAAAAAGCATACTGTTGCAGATGATATAGTCTTCCATACAGATATGGCAGGTTCTCCTTTCTTCATAATCCAATGCGAGAACAAGAAGCCATCAGAGCAATCATTGAAAGAAGTTGCTGACGCAACATGTTCATTCTCAAGGGCATGGAAACTTGGGCTTGGCTCGCAAAAAATATTTCATGTCAATCCTGACCAGGTGACAAAAGAAGCAAAAGCAGGAGAATACCTTACAAAAGGGTCATTCATGATTAAAGGAAAGACTAATTATATTGATAATAAAATAAATGCTGCTGTAGGGATTGCTGATGACGGCGCTGTTATGGCTGGACCTGTTGAGGCTATAAAAAAGCATTGCAGGCAATATGTTGAATTGGAGCAGGGCAGTGAAAAGACCAGCGCTATTGCTAAAAAGATATTGAAGAAGATTGGCGGTGACCTTGATGAGATAATCAGGGCGATGCCCTCTGGCGGATGCAGGATAAAACAATAAATAAAACGAGAAAATTTCAGAAATTATAAAAATGTGAAATAGTTGGAGAGCGAGGCTCTCTAACTTCTTAATGAGCTTTGCTCATCAAGATTTCTGGTGTTCATAAAGTATTTTATACACGAAAAAAGCAAAGCTTTTTTGTGTCCTAGAAATCACAAAAAGATTTCTATGACTTTATAAAC
>JAGLGH010000123.1 GCA_023144115.1 Nanobdellota archaeon
GAAAGCGCAGCGTCCCCAAGCGACTGAAAGGAGCGCAGAGTTTTTATATTTGAGAAATAAAATAAATTTCTAACGAAGTGAGTCAATAATTAAGAAAAAGAAAAGCCCTACATCCACTTACCCAAAAAATGTTGTTCTACTCCTTGATGAGTTCTTGTCCCAAGAGGTTGTGCACCACTTAATGAACAATATTTTTCTCCCAATATTTGTCTTGAAGTATCATTAGGCATGTTTTTTGATGGTGCAGTATATCCAAAAAAGAAATCACAATTTTTTTTGGTTTCTTCTTGAGCTGTCATAAGCAATATTTTTAATGCAGTTGGATTTCCAGTTGATGCTAATCTATGAACACCTTTTATTCTTAGACTTGGAGAATACCCTTCAATTAATTTATCTAAACCAAATTGATGGTGAACATCTGGATATTGAGTATAATCACCAACAGATACAAAACCTAAAGGAGTTTCGCCATCAAATACTCCAAAGTGTTCGCATAAAGAATCAAATTGCCAAAAAACCATTTGTTCTTCAGAAGAAAATTCAGAAAATTGTTTTCTTCTCAAATCATACATTGGTCTTTGTAATTTTCTATCTGCACCATAAAAATGTTCGAGAATCATAACCATCGTAACTATAATGTAGTATATAAAACTATCGAGGGCTTTTCTTTTTCTCTTTTCTCAAATATAAAAATTGTATTTAACCCTTGTTAAATGAGGGTGAGCGAAGCGAAAGGCTGCAAGCGGTCCCAGAGGATTTGCTGAAAGCAAACCGCAGAGTAATATTTTAGTGTGCGTTACTTAAGAATTCTGTAATGTAATTGTATTGTATTTTTTGAAAGTTGTTTTGTTTCTAATAATTCTAATTTTGTTTCAAATTCATTGTCTGCAAAAAGTTTGATCCCTTTTCCAAATAGAAAAGGTTCAACATCTAAGTATATTTCATCAACTAAACCTTTTTGCATAAATGATGAATTTAGCATTCCTCCTCCTGCGACAAGAATTTCTGAAAACCCTTTTTCTTCTAATAACTTAATTGCTTGTTCAGGAGAATTTACAAAATTAGAATTATTATTTTCTTTGTTTGATACTATGACTGTAAATGGATTTCCAATTTGTTGAAACTCATCATCTTGGTTCATAATTTCAAAAGTTTTTCTTCCTATAACTAAATTGCCAATTTTTTTAGCAATATTGGAAAAACTGTCCCATTCTTCATCGGACCAAGGAGTTTCATCATTTTCTTTAGCAATATATCCATTTGCAGTTATTGCCATGTATAAAACAACTTTCATACTTTATTACAATTACTTGATATTATTAAAGATTTGCATTGAGCACACTAAAATATTATTTCATTTAATTCCTGTTAGTTTCGTCTGACCAACGGGAAGACCTAAAATTTAGTGCAACGTTCCGAAGGAAAATTTTAGAGTTTTTGAGTCAGCCGTACATCTAGAACGAAGTTCAATAAAATAAAAGAATGAAGAGCAAGAATTTAGTTAATTAATGATTCTAAACCTTTAATGGCTGCGAAACATATTGCTGAAGTATATGCTGCATGATAGATTGAAAATAATGTAGCTTGAACATACATTTTTTTTGATGAATAATCTCTTGTTTCTACAGAGTTTCTTTCTGAAGCAGTTACTATTCCCATAGTAGGCAAATAAAAATCCTTTGCTTTAAATTCTAAAGGTTTAGTTTCCATATTCTATTTGTAACTCAGCAGGAGTATATAAATCTTTCGATTGAATTCTTACCTAACTGCTAAATAGGCTGACTCAAAAATTGCAACTAATTTCTGTTAGTTGGGGAGACTGCAAGTCGACCGACTGGAAAAATCTTTGATTTAGTAAGGACAGTTTTTAAGTTTCTTCGAACCGAAGGTGAGACAAATTTTAAGCGCCCGTTTTTAAGAATTAAGCCAATCTATTGCTTCATGTTCTGAAGAAAACGATTTTGTTACAAAAGTATTATCAGGATTATCTTGATTAACAGTTGGTTTATCACTTATAAAAGCAAACTTTTCAACTTTAATTTTGTTATAAATTGAAATTATATTTTCATTTCTCCAACTGATTAAACCATCACTTAAATTATATGAAAATTTTCTCATATCTACTATAATTTTCAAGCTATATTGTTTTTGAACTACATCAATAAATTTAAGTGCTTCTTCTTTAAAATCTGTATCAGTAAAGTTTGCTGTATTTTCTTTCCAACAAAGAGTTAGAATATCATTATCTTTAGAAACTAACATATATTGATCATCGATAAATTGTTCCATAGAAAATATAATCCTAATAATCTTTAAATAGGTTTCCATTAAGGGGGCGTTTTTTGTTTTAGAAACTTAAAAATTGCAACTAATCGCTGTTATGTGGGGAGGCTGCAAGCCGACCGACCGAAGGGACAGTTCAGAAAAAGTCCTTAATAGATTAAATCATCTGGATCAAATTTAGGATTAGTAACGACAACTAATTCAATTGTTTCTTCAACATCTTGAATGTTGTGATACTCATTCCTTGGAATCGAAAAAACATCTCCTGCTTCAATTGTGAAAATTTTATCTCCAACTTTAAGTCTGGCTTTTCCTTTCACAATGAAGTAAACTTCTTCCATTTTTTGATGCTTGTGGGGCTTAGAACTACCAGTTATAACAGAATATGACACACTTAAATTATCAGAATTATATAATTCTTGCAATTTGCCACAAGCATCTTCTATTGGTTTGATGTTTTTTCGATTTACTATCTTCATATAAGTTACTAATCCTACATGATATATAAAGTTGTTGGACTTTTTCTGAATTGCACATAACCCTTGTTATGTCTGGTGAGCCGTAGGCGAAAGGCTGTAAGCCGGCCCGACGACCAAAGGGAGGAGAGTTTCTAAATCTCGTCCGAGCCAAAGACGAGACTAACATTAAAGGGGCTTTTTTATTTAAATTCTTTTGAGGTTTTTCTTTTACTTTTTATTTGTAACAATAATTAAATCATCTTTAAAATCTAAACAATCGTTATGCTGAAATTTCTTTATTTTACTTAAGAATTTCTTTGCATCTGAATCTGAAGGATAAATGTTAGTATTATGAATAAATCTATAAAAAGATTTTAATTCAAAAATTTTTTTTGTTGACAAAATATCACCAACATACATTCTCATTTTAAACCTTTTTACTTTTACATCAAACCCTTTTTGCTTATAATAATATATCATATATTTAGAATAATTAAATTTTGGATAAACTTGCTTTATCATTACATTATAATGGTCGCTTTCTTCTGGCAAAGTTAAAATCATTACTTTTCCATCTTTTTTTATCATATTCATTAATTTGTCTAAATGTTTGTTAAAACCTTTTTCATTAAAAGCCCAATAATAATTTGTGTGTATTGTGTAGGCCGCATCATATTTTTTTTTTGGTTCAAATAAATCTAGAGTTTTTACATAACAATTTTTAATATCATTTTCTGAAAATAAAAAAGCTTCTCCATTAGCTAATGCAGCTTTATCTGGCTCTAATAAATCACATCCATACTTGCTTTCAATTCTATCCAAAATTTGCTTTGTAGTATGTCCTTCTCCACATCCTATATCTATTATTTCTTTATGATCAATTAATTCATTAGAAATATATTTTACAATTTTGAACCAATCTTCCATAAAGGTTCTTATATATATATTTTCATAAACATCTGCAAAGCGTTTCTCTCCCCAAAAATGCCATTCTGTCATAAATTGATATATTTAATTAAGACATATATTAATCTTTCTAAACATTTCAAAGAAAAAACCTCAATTTAATTTTAAAGCCCCGTTTTTATTTTTAGAGACCTAGAAATTAGACATAATCCTTGTTATATTCCCCGAAGGGCTAAAATTTAGTGCAATGTTCCGAAGGAAAATTTTAGAGTTTGTCCCCGAACGTTTTTTAATAACAAAAAAGTGCCAACCATTGATTTTTATTTGGAATGTATGGTTTGATTATATTTCCAATCATTAAGCATTATAGTAAATTGGCGTTGATTATCATCTCTTTGAAGCGTTATAGAAAAACAGCCATCACATTCTAATTCTTTTACTTCAAGAACTGTTGTAGGATAACTTAAATGAGCAGTAGCTATTTCAACAGCCGTTTTTTGATTTTCAGTTAATTCGTGGGTTCTTAGTTTTTCAAAACTCTTACCGGTCCACAGTGTACATTTTTTCTCTGGACCTTCATGCTGACGATCTGTATAATCATAAAATGTTAAGCTACGAAGAAGCCATGAATTTTCGCATTCTTCAAAATTGGTTATTTTGGCATTTGAATATCCAACTATCCCGGAGATTGAACCAACGATAAAAACCAGTAAAAAAATTAAAACCCTTTTTTTAATATTATTTGTCATAAATTTAGTATTATTAATTAAAGTATTTAAATGATTGTTTTTAATGGCTGGCACTTTTCTTTTTTAGTGAGGAGGGAAATTGAATATAATCCCTGTTATGTCTCCCGACGACTGAAAGGGTGAAAGCGCAGCGTCCCCTTGAGTTGAAAAAAGCGTACATCGAGAACGAAGGTCAATCAAATAAAAGAATTGAGACAAAAACAAAACTTACTCAAATTCATCCCAACTAACTTCTCTGCCAGGATATGCAACTTTCTTAAATGGCCATTTATCTTGAATCCATTTTTTAACAGAAGAAAAAAGAATTTCATCTAATTCATTTGCTACTTCACTTTGCCTAACCCACATCATAATTATTGCATCATAATTTGGATTGTCAGAAGGATAAATATACACGCAACCAAGACATTCAGTTTCATCCAAATTCATAACCGTAAAGGCAAAGGAAGATCTTTTTTGAAATTCTTTTTGATGCCATCCAAGATCAATCAAATCTTGTTCATAAGGTAAATCTTTTGTTGGCCATTTATGATTAGGTCCAAAAGGTTTCGTTTTCTGTAAATGTTCAATGCTGGTCATAACAGCATCATAATCTTTCTTAACATCATTTACAGTAATCATTCTCAAACGAAACCTGTCAGTTTCTAATACTTCAGGAATTTTAAAATCTGTTGGGATGAATTTCTTTGTCATATTAATAATGATAATTATTGAGTATTATTAAAGTTTTGTTTTTGTCCTTCCACATTCTAGCTTTTTTCAATTTCGTATAACCCTTATTATACGTTTTTTCTGCAAGAAAAAAAGCCGAAGGCTCAGTTGAATATTTGCACTATTCAATGAACAATTTTACTGAAGGATGTAATTCAAAACTTTTCATTTCTTTCTTTGATAGCCATTTGAAATCAGAATGATCGGGACTTAAAGTTAAATCTCCAGAAAGTATTTTTGGAGTGAAATAATGAAACAACAAGTCATGTTTTTTATCGTGATATTCTTCAGTTCTGATTTCAATTCCTGGTTCGATATCATAAGAAGTTTCTTCTTTTGTCTCCCTAATGGCTGCTTCTTCAGGAGTTTCTCCAGGGTCGTGTTTGCCTCCTGCAAAATCCCACATATCTGGATAACTTTTAGAATGTGAAGCTCTTTTCAAAAGAAGAAACTTACTATCTTTTTGAATTACAGATTTTGAAATTTCAATCATAATATTAGTAAAATTGTTAGAATATAAAAGTTTTGTGCAAATATTCAATTTCGTATAATCCTTGTTATATGTTTTTTCTGCAAGAAAAAAAGCCGAAGGCTCAGTTTAAATTTTGGCATTTGATTAGCAAACATTTATATTAAGCCAGTTCTTTTCTTATTATATGATAAAATGGATTTTATTTGATCAAGTAAGAGTGCAAACTTATGATGTATTTAGTCGAAAGGATTTTTATTCAATCAATGGAAAACAATTTTCTGCTAAAAAATTAAAATCAATTTTTTACATCCCAGAATATCGAAAATTTAGTATTGGAGAAATTAATGAAATAGAATTGATTTCTACTTTTCTTGAAAAAAGCGATATAGATTTGGATGTAGAAGATTATATTAAAATTTTTAAGATAGGAATTGAATCAATTGAAGGAATGGCTGAAATATTAAAATTCTTATCTGAAAAGTATTTCTTGGCAACTTTAATCAATGAAGGTTATGAATGGGCTAATTACAAATTAGATGTTTCAGGTTTTAGAAAATTTTTCAAAGAAAATTTTATTTCAGGAGATTTAAAAGTTGCAAAACCTGATTTTGAGATATATCAAATTGCTTTGAATAAACTAAATGTAAAACCTGAAGAATGTATTTTCATTGATGACCAGAAAAAAAATTGTGAAGCAGCGGAAAAATTAGGAATAAAATCCATTGTTTTTGAAAATCCAATTCAATTAAAAAAAGAACTGGCTACATTCTCAATCAACATAAATTAAGCCAAAATTTAAATTGCACATAATCCTTGTTATACGTTTTTTCTGCAAGAAAAAATGCCGAAGGCTCAGTTGAGTTTGAGAGGCGTTCTATTCAATGAGCAAATGCGATACATTAAGAACAAGTATCAAAGGGGACAATTTTTAATAACTCTCAGATTAATCACAAATTATATATATATCAAATACATATGTTATAATTAGGGTGGTTTTTATGAAATATATATCTCTAATAGGATTAATCTTAATGTTATTTGTATCAGGTTGTGCAAATCAAACAAATAATCAACAATCAGAACAAAATTCAAATGAGGCATTAGATAATTTTCCAACAGAGAAACTCTCTAGTGCGGAGTTAGAAGCATTAAGCTTAACTTTAAATGATGAATATAAAGCTGAAGCGATTTATCAAAAAGTTCTTGATAAATTTGGAGATATAAGTCCATTCAATAATATTATTAATGCAGAACAAAAACATAGTGATTCACTAATACAACTTTATGAAAAATTTAACTTAAATGTACCTGAAAACGATTGGTATGATAAAGTACCAGAATATGATTCAGTACAAGAAGCCTGTGAGGCTGGTGTAGAAGCTGAAATTGAAAACATAGCATTATATGATGAATTGTTTTTAAAAGTCGACAACCAAGATATCATAATAGTATTTACATCATTAAGAGATGCTTCTAAAGATAAACATTTACCTGCTTTTCAGAGATGTGCTAAATAAAATATTATTAACAGTTTAAATTATCCCCTTCTTTTCTTTTTTTAGCCTCTCAAACTCAATTGCACATAATCGCTGTTAAATGAGGGTGAGCCGAAAGCGAAAGTGCAACGTCCCCTTGAGTTTTTAAAAGCCCCCGTAAGAAGTTATGCTAATTTAAAAGGTACTTCATAATCTTTTTCAGGATGAACATCTTTTCCTTTATAATGTGTAATAATATATTCAACAGATAATGCTAGGTCTGCAGTTAAACCAAAAGGTAATATTAATCCAGTTCCAATACCTTTAACAATTTGATCAAGAGTACTCCTTTCTTTAGGAGTATCAGTTGAAACATTATTAGCATTATCAAAGACTCCATATCTATCTGCGGAATATCCTATTAGATAATCTCTATCTCGATTCAAATAAGAATCAGTATTCTTAACAATATGATGAAATACAAAACTAATTGGATTAAATCCTGTATAGATTCCATCTACAAAATTTTGACCTAACTTTTTTACTTTCGGATTCATATATTTATTAGAATTAAAAGAGGTATATAAGTTTTATTGTTTTAGAGGGCTTTTAAAAATTTCATTTAACCTTTGTTAAATGAGGATTTGCGAAGCAAACCGCAGAGTTGATAATTAGTCCGTTCAAGTGCAAAGCACCTTCGAATAAAACTATCAAAGGGCAAAATTAACGTTCAAGATGTTTGATAAACCATTCATTGGTCAGTTTAACTATTTCTTCGACATGCTCAGTAAAATCGTGATCTGCATTTTCAACGATTGCTAATTGAGATTCATCGGGCAATAACTTTATTGCATTTTCTGAATCTTCTATTGGAATACTTGTATCTTTTGTTCCTTGTATTATTAATACTGGACAAATTATATCTTGCAGTAATTTCTTTTGGTCAACAGATTCTCTTTCTTTTAACATTTGTTTATCAATTTGATATATTTCTCTGATTGCGTTTTTTCTTGTTCTAGTAAAATATCCTTTTTCACTTAGTTCTTGAAGTTGTTCTTTAGAAAGTTTATCTTCCCATTGATATTTTACTTTATTTGTTACTGGCGACCATAAGACCATTGTCTTAATTTCTTGAGAATATGCTTTTAGCGAAACAAGGCATCCTACGCTATGCCCAAATAGTGCGATTTTTTCAAATCCTTTTGTTTTTGCAAATTCAATTGCGGATTTTAAATCATCAACCTGTTTCTCCACAGTTAACGTATCATCATCGCTTTCGCCGCATCCGCTAAAATCAAAAGCGAGAGTATTAAAGCCTGAATTGTTTAGTTTATTCGCTACGGCATCTAATTTACCACGTTCAGATTTATCATTTGCTAAAGCATGAGATAAGATGATGATTGACTTGGATTTTAAAGATGATAAATTACCAATTAATGTTTTATTTCGAGAATTCTTAAAAGTAATTTTATCCATATATCTTTAAACTTCTTTGTAATATATAAACTTTAAGTTAATTTTGCCCCTTCAAAAATATTAAGGACTAATTATCAATTTCATTTAATCCTTGTTATATTCGTTTCCAGTTACAAAGTTCTGGAAACCTGCGTCC
>JAGLGH010000124.1 GCA_023144115.1 Nanobdellota archaeon
TGAAATGCCATATCCCCCATCATTTTTTAATGATGAACCACACATTCCATCTTATGGATCACAATTGAAAGACCCACACAATAACAAAAATATCGATACTGTTGGAGCTGTGGATTTAAATCCCACGCTGGCATACAAAAGAACACTTGGAGAAATAATCGAAAGATATTGTCAGCTATATCCAAGAGACGAAGTACAAAGAGTATTCAATAGCTATTTAAATTTGAGTGAAGAAGCTTTGGACCCTTCTATCCTGTTTCCTTTCGAAAACTTGAAACCCAATATTCATGATGAATGTATTCATTGGGTTACTGCTACAGAACTTAAAACCCAAAGAAATATTTTGATTCCATCTCGTTCTGTTTACCTTAATAAGGACACTTATGACCCAGAGCTAGACTCGATCAGAACAACTAATGGTACAGCATTTGGATATACCCTTGAAGATGCTGTATTTAATGGATTTTGTGAAATTTTGGAGCGAGACGCATTTTTTACGAAGTATCTGACTAAATCAACACCTCCAAGAATCCAAATAGACAACACCAAAAATAATAAAATTAAAGCATTAGTTAACTATTTTTTAAGATATAACCTAGAAGTCCACTTGTTCGACATCTCACTTGAATTTGAACCACATGTTATTATGGCCATAATTATCGATAAGTCAGGAATTGGCCCCTCTATTGGTATCGGTACCTCGTGTGGAATTAATCTGAACAGAACTATTGTTAAAGCAATCTTAGAGGCACAACAAATACGACTATATTCCAGAAGACTAAAGCTACAAAGCGATAATGACCATAATACAAATATTTTAGAAAAACGGTGTTTAAATTGGTATGGAATGGATAATATTGAAAAAATCGATTTCTTCTTAAACTCAGATAGATATATTCAACTGAACGATGTGGCAAAGAACGAAGAAGAAATTATCCAAGAATTCCCACACGACATATACGTATGTGACTTGAGTTCTCCATTAATGGAAAATTATAAAACCGTGAAAATTATTATCCCAAATTGTCTCCCATTGTATTTTAATGAGGATTATATGCCAGTAAAACTTTCAAGATTTGAAAAATTTCTTGATACAAGAGAGATAAACAATATCCCACATCCATTTATTTGACGAGGTGGATAGATTGCCAGATGAAATTGATTATAGATACATAGTTCATTACAAAACATATCCTAGGTTTAACAAAATTTCCTTGATAAACAATCTACCTGATACACCATTAGGAGCATTACTATCTAATCGCAGAACAAGAAGAGTATCTTCAAATAAAGAATTATCTATCAAACTGCTTCATCCTCTACTTGCGATGGCGACAGGTAGAACAGGAAAAAATGACGGTGAAGAAGATTTTCGAGCATACCCCTCTGCCGGTGCAAGATATCCATTAGAATTGTACTTATTCTCATTCACAGTCAAAGATATGGACTCTGGCATCTATCACTTCTCACCCTTAGACAATTCACTAGAGATCCTGTGGGAAGGAGATCTAAAACTCATAATAAAAAATTTGTTTAATGAAGAGAATAAGGAAGAAGTACAACATGAGTTTTTGGAGAACATGAAAGCGTTTGTAGCAATTACCGCCATAGAAGAGAGAACTACATTTAAATATGGAGCTGCTGGAAAAAAATTTCCACTTATCGAAGCAGGCTATTTGGGTGCAAACATTACAATAATGCTCGAAGAAGCGGGATATAATCCCGTCATTCTTGGTACACAGTGGTGCAGTAAAGAGCTTGGGGACATACTCGATATAAATCCTGAAAAAGAGAGCGTGATATCTTCTATAGCTATATTGTAACAGGTGGAATAAAACTTGATTTTAGAAAAATGGCATGTTGACTGGAATTGGAACAAAAAACAGGGGCTACTAGTAATTCACGTTTTTCCACATAGAACTTTTTTAATAAAATCTAATAAAATTGATGAAACGATGATTCCATATTTAGCTGGCCTTTCTTGCTTCAACGTAATCCTAGGTCAAAATGATGAAATGGAGATTCAAATTGAATCAAAAAAATCTTTACCCAAAAATCTGACTGTTCTTACGAATTATTTAAACGAGATCAGTGATGGAAAATTTTCCCTCCAATTCACTAATTTAAGTAATTACCACACTTTAAAGAAAAAAACAGGAAAAGTACTATTATTTTCAGGAGGAAAAGATTCCATATGGCAATTAAGATATCTTATAGAGCATAACAAAGCCTCTGAGTTATCTCTTCTATATGTTTCTGGGACAACAATAGCTGGTGAATATTTTCAAGAATTGGAAACTGTACAAAAATTTGCGAAAGATATCAATTTAGATATTATTTCAGTTGAAAGTTTTGACTACACCTCTATCGGATTGAATTTTAGGAATAGGGCAAGATGGAGGACACTAATACTGATTGGTATAGCAAGAATGTTTTCTGATGAAATTTGGACCGGTATATCTGAGGATAATCGATATATTACTGGAGATGGATTAGTTTACACGGATAAACTAAACTTCTTTTCAGAGATGCCACAGACCCTTCAAAAACTCGCAAAAATACTAGACTGCAATATTTTACTTGCTCCACCAGAGTCCTATTGCTTCTTCGATATTGAATCTAAAAATCAACCCTATAGAAGCTGTTATTCTCCAGATGTTTTATGTTCCCCTAAAACAGATTTCGAGAATTCTTGCTGGAAATGCAGAACACTTCATATTTACAGAAAAATTGGAAAAAATCAACATTTGAATAATGCCGAAAAATCATTCTTTGACAGCGATGATTGGCCTGGTGATGATAAAAAAGAAATAATGAAGAATGCTAAAAAATACAAAACAGCAATCCCACGAGCTATAATTAGATGACAGCTCAAATAATTATTCAGCGTTTTTGAGCTCGTTTCACATCGCTTCCGGCGCACCAAT
>JAGLGH010000125.1 GCA_023144115.1 Nanobdellota archaeon
ATCCAGTCTTTTTCATAATAATAAGAAAGCGGAAAACCGAACAGGTTTATATTATATTTTAGAGTTTTGCTTCCTACTAACTTTCCTTTTCCGCTGAATTTTATTTTTGCTGTCCACATATTATGATTTGATATATAGATTAGGTTTGGTTAATAGATAGAAAATGATTTAGCATTCTTTAAGTATTTCTTGCATAAAATCTTTATTTCTTGTTGTATAATTGTTTAAAAGTGATATATAAATATCCCTTGCTAAATATACTCTGTCAAAATTTGGGTCTTCTTTTTTTTTATAATCAATAATATGATGCATATTGTTTGAATAGCCTATTGCCTGATGGAGTAGGTCTCTTGTCTTTGTTTCATCTGCGAATTTGATTAAACCTCTCAAATGAACTATGTTTTCAAGGTCTTTGTGTATTTCAGTTGGATTTGGCATTTTTTATCTCTCTGGGTTATGGATATTATGTTGTATTTTGGCTTTTCTATATAAATATTTGCTTTTTGTTACTATTTAGGAGTAATCAATGGGTTCAAATGCTTTGTATGGTGTGGTTTATGTCTTTTGGGATTATCTAGGGGAATTAAAAAAGAGAAATAATATAAATAGATTAATAAATGATTTAAATAATCATAGAACAACAAAATAAGACAGATGAAGCTAACACTTATCAATCCGAACATTGTGAGCCAAAAATATGATTTTTTTGGTACTGGCATCCCTTATGTACCGATTGGTCTTGCTTACCTTGCAGCTGCTCTTGTTAAAACAAATCATAATGTACAAGTAATTGATGCATTTGGTGAAAAGCCCATGCAGAAGGAAGTTAAGGAAGATTATATAATCCAAGGGCTTAAGATCAGTGAGATACTAGACAGAATCTCATCTGATTCTAATGCAATATTTATATATGCAAGCCAGGTTGTACAGCATAATCGTATCATAGACATAATAAGAGCTGTAAGAAAAAGATTCAGTAATAAGAAAATAATAATGCTCGAAAATCCTCAGTCTGTTGTTTCATATTCTCTTGAAAGGGCGCATAAGGAATTCTTTGATAATAATGTTGATTTTATCATCATAGGCGAACCTGAAATGACAGCAGAAGAATTGATTGAAGCAATTCAAAGAAAAAAGGAAGATTATTCTAATATCAAAGGTATTATATATCTTTCAAAACAAGGAAAAATCAAAAAAACTTCTGAAAGGGAGCATATAATTGATCTTGATCAGATACCTTTTCCAGCTTGGGAATTATTTCCAATAAGGAATTACTGGAAATTATCATATGCACATGCACCATTGAAAAGAAATGCAAGATATATGCCTATATTGACATCGAGGGGATGCCCTTATAACTGCGAATTCTGCATAATTCCTTATATCAATGAAAGAAAGTGGCGATTCAGGTCAGCGGCTAATGTCGTAGATGAAATTGAGAATTATGTAAAAGAATTTAAGATTAATGAGATACATGTAGAGGATCTCAATCCGACATTAAAAAAAGAAAGAATAATTGAGATATGCAAAGAAATAATAAAAAGGAAAATAAAGGTTGAAATCAAGTTTGCAGCAGGAATTAAATTAGATACTATTGATGAAAATACCTTAAAGTGGCTAAAGCAGGCAGGATGTA
>JAGLGH010000126.1 GCA_023144115.1 Nanobdellota archaeon
ATCTTGGATGAAGCCCAAACCCTGGCCTTATAGACCTAACATTTTCTTCTGTGAATGGTTCTCCGGCTTTGATATCCCCTACCACAAAGAGGGAGCGTGAAAACTCCCTGCTTTTTATGGTCTTTTCTGTCAGATCATAATTGACAGTCCCCAGTGCCTTTTCCACTTCCCTAACCGCATCGACCATTGATCTAAATTCATCAGGTTCCATGGAGAATGCAGCATCTGGTCCACCCATTTTGCGGTCAAGTATGAAGTGTTTCTCTATTATCCTTGCACCAAGTGCCACTGACGCTATAGGTGCTGAAATACCCAAGGTGTGGTCAGACAGACCAACAACTGTGTTGAATGTGTCTGCCATATTTGGAATCGTTCTTAGATTGCACTCTTCGAGTGGTGCCGGGTATGCTGATGTGCATTTTAAAAGCGCTATCTGTTCATTCCCCATTCTCCTGCAGGCATTTACGGCTTCTTCTATGTCTGCAAGTGTTGCTATGCCAGTGGAGATTATCACGGGCTTTCCTTTTGATGCTATGTACTTGATAAGGGGTATATCGGTTATCTCAAAGGATGCAACCTTGTAGGCCGGAACATTCATATCTTCAAGGAAGTCTACGGCTGTTCTGTCAAAGGGAGATGAAAAACATATAAGTCCTAATTCTTCTGCTATTTCTTTGAGTTTTGGCTGCCAGTCCCATTGTGTGTACGCTTCCTGGTAGAGCTGGTAAAGTGTTTTACCATCCCATAATGTTCCTTGATCTATCTGGAAATATTCATTATCTGAATCTATTGTTATCGTGTCTGGTGTATAGGTCTGGAGTTTGACAGCATCTGCACCGGATTCTTTCATGGCTTTGATTGTATCTACAGCAAGGTCAAAATTCTGAAGATGGTTTGCGGAGAGTTCTGCAATTATGAAAACTGGATGGTTGTTTCCGATGCTTTTATTTCCAATTTTTAATTTCATAATATTCTCCTAAAATAAAAATTATAATCACTTAATAGTGTGAGGTATAACATTATATCGAGGACTTTATAATCTTTATTGCTCTTATAATTGTTTTTGCATAATAAGGATATAGCTCGTTATATACCTCCAAAACGGTTCTGCCTGTAGTATCAACAAATTCTTCGATTATTAGTTTCCCTGCATCAATATCTTTTACCATGTAGTGGATTCCGATGCTGGCTTTTGAATTATTGTCATCTAACATTCGTTGAATTGGATTTGTGCCTTTATATTTATACAGACAGGGGTGAACATTAACACATCCCAATAATGGCATATCAAGAATGTCCTTTGGAACAATTTGTCTTCCATGTACTGAAAAGAGTAAATCTGCCTCTTTTACCGAATCAAGGTATTGTTTTTCATGTATGGAAGAAAAAGTGGGTATTTTTAACTCTTCACTTAACATTTTAACGTTATTATCATAAGCAACTGTAGATATTATGTCACAATCAATAGCAAGCAAGCTTAATAATCCGATACATCCAGCTTGTTGTCCCCCCATAAAAGCGATTTTTAAGTTAATATTCTATCCTCCATGTACTTGCTTTTGTTCGATATGCCTATTAATATCAATCAATTCAGGCTTCTTGCCCAATAACTCAAAAATATCATCCATTAAGAATAATTGTTTTTTTGGGTAAATCCATTTATAGATTGCGCTTATAAACTCAAAGTCGTCCTTTGTATCCAGAGTCCATCTAAGATGACTCAAATCAATACCATTTGCTACATTAAGCAATTTAAATTTATCCGGATTCTCAATAATGTAAGGAGTTACATGTTCCCTTTCATGATCCTTCTTTGCTTCCTTCCATGCCTCTTCAAGAGATTTGAATGAGAACACCTCCGTATCAAGCCCGCGCGGATATGTCCTTGTAAGTGAATTCGAACAATAATCACAATCATTATCTAAAAATTGCTCAATGACATTATCAATTACAACAGGATCAATAAGCGGGCAGTCCGATGTAATTCTTACAACCACATCTGCATTAGCCTGCACAGCAGCCTGATAATACCTGTCCAGAACATCATTTTCACTGCCTCGTGTAATTACTATCTTATCGTTGTACTCTTTTATCGTATCAACAATAACATCATTTTCTTTTCCATAAGGAATTGCAACAACAATCTCATCGATCAACTTTGAGAGGGAAATCCTGTCCAGATCCCACAGAATAACAGGTTTGCCAAGAATTTCTTTCATAATCTTTCCAGGAAGCCGTGTTGATCCCATTCTTGCCTGTATAATTGCAACTACTTTCATTGTCAATATCCTGTCTCACTACTTTTTAAGATGCTCGATAGCTTGTGAAATAGAGGTGACCACATATTCCAGTTGTTCAATTTCCATCCTCGGAAACAGCGGCAAAGTAATTATCCTTTTGAAAACATCCTCTGTCATCGGATACTCCTCCGCATCAAAACCAAAATTCTCCAC
>JAGLGH010000127.1 GCA_023144115.1 Nanobdellota archaeon
ATCTTTCATTTTTTATACCTCCATTTTGTTTTTTTCAAGACTTTCTATGTTTGTGTTGACTAACATCCTTTTGCCCACGCATTCTGATTTGCTATCTAAAAAAGCATTAATTAGCTCTCTTACTCTATTATGCGAAATTTTCATATCTACTTTGGGTTCAATCTTCTCTGACATAGTTCCTTTCATATCTGTATAAGCAAAGACCTGAAGAAAATACAGATTCTTGCTCATCACAGCATCAAAAGATTTCCTAAAATCTTCTTCGGTCTCACTTGGAAAACCTACAAGTATATCTGACTGTATCTTTATTTCAGGAATCTCTTGCTTGATAAGATTGTAAATTGTATCATATTGTTCTTTGGTGTATTCTCTTCCCATAAGCTTAAGGACCCTATTGCTTCCTGACTGTAAAGGAAGATAGATATTTTTTGCAATCTTCCTGGATTTCAATGCTCCTATCAACTGTTTAGGATATTTCAGGAACCATTTTGGATGTATGGTAGATAATGTCAGTCTAAAATCACCATCCATAGCCGTAATCTCGTTTAAAAGATTTACAATATTGCTTCTGATATCTTGTCCCCATGCCCCTGTGTCTTCGCTGGTAAGCTTAAATTGACTAAATCCTTCACTTATGCCTTCAATTATATCTTTCTTTATATCCTCTGCACTCCTGCTTAATGTGCTTCCATTGGCAAATTTTATTGCGCAATAAGTGCATTTGCCTTTGCATCCTGTTGATATCCTGATAATTTTTGAGTCTTGGTTCTTAAATACTGGAGAGATATTTCTGATTTTATGCTTGTATCCAAATATATTATCAAGCATTTCTATCTCCCTAGGTCCAAAAGTATATATTCCTTTTTTATTCAAATCTTTAGCATAATCTTTATCAATTTTAGATATGCATCCTCCCAGCATTATTGTCGCATCATTTTTAGATAATCTCTGCAGTTCATCCATGCGCTTAAAATGCTGTTTCTTAATGATTTGGTTAAATCCACAGCTCATCAATATAATTAAGTCAGCTGTTCTGGGGTCATCAGTAATCTGATTTCCATTAATATCAAAATATGACCTGACTCTGTTTGCATCTGCTGTATTTGAAGCGCATGCAAATGACTCAATAAATACTTTCATTCTCTTTCTGCAATTTTGTTTAATTTCCATTTTGATTTTAGTTTTATTACTATTCAAATAAACAGAATCATCAAGAATAGTTAAAGATTGTTTAAATTTTTTCAACCAAAACCGCAAAATTTATATATCTCTTTGTAGAAATGTAATAAATTATGTATAAACTAGATAATATTGACAAAAAAATCATATATGAGATGGAGAAAAATGCCAGGCTTAGCTATAGGCAGGTTGCGCAGAAAATAGGTTCAAAAAAAGAGATTGTGGCATACCATTTCAACCAGTTGTTAAAGGATAAAATCATCAATAAGATGATGCCAGTATTCTCAATAACAAAACTTGGCATATATGCCTGCAAGATTTACCTGAAGCTCCATGGCATTGATAAGGAGAATGAAAAAAAGCTCTACGATTTCCTGATAAACAATAAGGCTGTATCATGGATTGCAAGATGCACAGGCAAATGGGATATTCTCATAGCAATTTACTGTCATGATATAGTTGAATTTTCTATTAAGAAGAATCAAATATTATCAAGATTCAGCAGATTTATACAGGATTATGACATAACATTGATAGAAGATGCCCTTGTATTCAGCAGGGATTATCTGATAGGAAAATCTGTAGATTATAGGAAAAGCCTTGTTTTTGGCGGAAAAAAAGAGAGTATTCAGATTAAGGATTATGATAAAGAGATAATAAGATTAATACGAAATGATGCTAGATTTAGCATAACAGAGATTAGTGAGAAAATTGGGGTTGATTCAAGGACAGTAATAGCAAGGATCAGATATCTGGAAAAAAAACAAGTGCTGCAAGGCTATACAATCTTCCTTAATCTGCAGAAGATAGGATATAAATTATTCAAACTGTGTTTATACCTGAGCGATTACAGGATAAAAGATGTAGATAAGCTTATTTCTTACATAAAGCAGAATCCTAATGTTATACATATAATAAAAGCATTAGGCTCATGGGAACTTGAAATAGAGATTGAATATGATGACATATACAAGACTTATGATTATATAAATGAATTAAAGACAAATTTCCCTGAAATGATAAAAAGAATTGACCTTGCAATAATTATGGAAGAAGTTAAATGGGATATGTTTCCTGAATGGTTTTAGAGAATTTCAGAGATATTTTTTAAATAAAGTAGTATTATGTTTT
>JAGLGH010000128.1 GCA_023144115.1 Nanobdellota archaeon
GGCTAGTCATAACAATAAATAAATTAATCTAATTTAAATATTTTGTGTAAAGGCTATGCGTGTTCTATCTTATATGATTCATATGCCCCAGAAGGTTTATCATATTTTTTGTTATTAATATTGTAAATTCTATTTTCTAAATATATTATTTTTACAAATCTCCCTGGATGACTAACCATAAATCATCTTATAAATCCAAATTATTCAATTATTTCTGTTTATTGATTAATTTTTAATTCCTTAAAACCTGTTTGTTCATCAAATTCTCTTGAGAAAGAATATTCATCTGTTTCTGCTATCACAATTTCAGCAGTAGTATGGATTATGCAACCTTTCATAAGATGTCCACCAATAGTATTTCCTTCATCATCTGAAAGGGAAATATGAATATGCACACCATCAAGAGATAAGGTGCCAACAAGTGAAACAATCTCAAATTCTTTGTCAAATATTTTTGTTAAATTTCCACACCCTAATCTTACATTAGCTTTTTTTAAACTACCTACGCAAGTCAGGATAAATCCTGCGCTAATCTTATTTGACATTGAGAATTTATTCAATTCTTCTTTTAAATCCTGATTAGGTTTTAATCTGATAGCATAGGTTTTCATATTGATATAGAAGTTGATGAATTTTATATAAATTTTGTGTTAATCTTCTCTAAAACATTCAATTTTATAGGAATCTTTAAATATATAAAGAGATTTAAGTCTTAGTGATAAATATGGCATTAAGACTATTCAATACATTGACCAGAAAAAAGGAAGATTTTACACCGATTGATGAAGGCAAAGTAAAGATGTATAACTGCGGTCCTACTGTCTATAATTACCCTCATATAGGGAATTACAGAGCATATCTATTTGCTGACCTTATCAAAAGATATCTTAGATATAAGGGCTTTGAAGTAAAGCAGGTGATGAATCTTACAGATGTTGATGATAAGACAATACGTGATTCGCAGAAACAAGGCAAAAGCCTTAAGGAATTTACAGACTTCTATATAGAAGCTTTTTTTGCTGACCTTGATATTTTAGGTATAGACAAGGCAGAGATATATCCCAAAGCTACAGATCATATCAATGAGATGCTTGAATTGATAAAGATTCTTTTGGATAAGGGATATGCTTACAAGGGAGATGACAATTCTATATATTTCAGGATATCAGAATTTAAAGGATATGGCAAGCTTGCGCATATTGATATGAAAGGGATGAAAAGCGGAGCAAGAGTAAAACAGGATGAATATGAAAAAGAAAGCGCTTCTGATTTTGCATTGTGGAAAGCATGGGACGCTGATGATGGAGATGTTTTCTGGGAAAGTGAATTTGGAAAAGGAAGGCCTGGCTGGCATATTGAATGCTCAGCTATGGCTATGAAATATCTTGGCGAAACTTTTGATATCCATACAGGTGGAACAGACAATATGTTTCCTCATCATGAAAATGAGTTAGCTCAAAGTGAAGCTGCAACAGGCAAGAGGTTTGTCAATTACTGGATGCACTGCTCGCACTTGGTTATAAATGGTGAAAAAATGAGCAAATCTCTTGGAAACTTTTTTACTTTAAGAGATCTTATAGATAAAGGTTATGAAGCAAGAGCTATAAGATTCGAGCTTCTTTCTACACATTACAGGTCTCAGCTTGATTTCAGAGAAGAAAACCTGAAGAAGATTCCAGCAACACTTCAGAAGTTCTATGATTTTCTTGACAGGCTTGAAGAAATTGATAAGCCTGAAGCAGATGCTGACATAAAGAAGCAGGCTGAATCGCTTATTGTAGAGGCAAAGGATGAATTTGAGAGATGCATGGATGATGACTTAAATATCTCTGGCGGCTTGGCAGCAGTATTTGAATTCATGACAGGTATAAATAAGATTATGAAAGATATTGATGCCAATGATACAGAATTAATAAAAAGGACAATGGATGGCTTTGATTCTGTGCTGGGAGTTATGCAGCATGAAAAAGCAGATATTCCTGCTGAGATACTTAAAAAAGCAGAGATGCGTGAGAAAGCACGAAAAGAAAAGGATTTTGCGAATGCTGACAGAATAAGAGATGAACTGGAAAAGCTTGGCTATGTCATAGAAGATACTCCTAAAGGACCAAGGGTTAAGGTTATATGATATATGACCCAGCAGAAGATTCTCTGCTTCTTAAAAAAACAAACTTTGATGAAAAAGTCTTTCAGCTAACAGAACAGATACCAAAAGGAAGGGTTTCAACATATAAAAGAATCGCTGAAAAACTCGGAACAAGAGCTTACAGGGCTGTTGGAAATGCCTTAAGGAAAAATAAAAATCCCATAATTATTCCATGCCATAGAGTCATAAACAACAATGGGGCTATAGGAGGATATAGTGGAATAAGAGAATCTTCAAAAAAGATTGGATTATTAAGAAAAGAAGGAATAACAATCAAAAACAGGAAGATCATAGGATTAAAGAATAGATTATACAAATTTTAAATCATGCAGTTTACCGAAACAATTAAATAATCCCTTATCTATATTTTAGATATGACTGTGAAAAAGCTTGCTGCCCTATTCAGTTCAAGAAAGGACAGTGCTTATGCAATATACCTGATGAAGAAAAAAGGTTATGATATAGCATGTCTGATTTCTATGATTAACAAAAACATTTATTCATGCATGTTTACTGCTTCTGCTGCTAAGATTGTTGAGCTTCAGGCAGAGGCAATGGAGCTTCCTATCATAATAAAGAAGACAAATGGAAAAGAAGAAGAAGAGAGGAATGGGTTAATACAAGCTCTGAGCGAGGCAAAAGCTAAATATGGCATCCATGGAGTTATTACAGGAGTTAGACACTCAAAGTCCAAAAAAGAGAATATAGAAAGAGTTTGCAGCGAGCTGGGGCTTGAGGTGCATTCTCCTATCTGGGGAATTGACAGTGAAAAAGAGATGTATGATATAATTGCTGCAAGATTCCACATAATATTCACTTCAGTTGCTGCAAGAGGCCTGAACCATGGCTGGCTTGGCAGGAAGATAAGCAAGAGAGATATAAATAATCTTATTGCCCTTAAAAAAGAATGCGGCATAAATGTTGCAGGTGAGACAGGGGAATTTGAAACTCTTGTTATTGACTGCCCTATGTTTAAGAAAAAACTTGTAATCAATAGATTTACAATATTAGAAAAAAATGAGTTTACATCACAGATGATGATAGATGATGTGGGTCTTGTGGATAAATAATAATTTTTATTTTTTTAATATAGTTCTTTTCTATATAGAAAACAAATAGGTAAAAAAATTATTATAAATTTAGAGCGTAAAGGAGGCGCAAGCGTTGATGCTGATGCCTAAACCTCCTTTACTAATATCACCTCCTTTGCAGAATACCTTTATTTGTTGCACCTTTTGAATCTTGTAACTCCATTGAAACATTTTTATTGCCGCATATTAGTTCGCCAAGTAATTTATTAAACAGCTTGATTAAATAGACTATACCAGACAGACATATGGTTATTGTTAAAAAATATTCAATTAGGAAAGAATCTATCCCTATTATGCACATTACTATAAAAGGTGAACATATTATACTAAAACTCATATTTCTACTAACAGCATTCTTCTTCAAAATACTCTCCTTTTTCAGTTAAATCGAAATATGTTATCGTCATAAATTTAGAGTGTAAAGGAGGCGCAAGCGTTGATGCTGATGCCTGAACCTCCTTTACTAATATCACCTCCTTT
>JAGLGH010000129.1 GCA_023144115.1 Nanobdellota archaeon
ATAGGCGCTGCAATCCTTATCTTCACTCCCCGTTTCTTGATATCTTCAAATGTCTGCTTCAGACCTTCAACTTTCCTCATCAAACCTTCTGATGTAGTCATGATAACTACAGACTCTTCTGCGTTCTTTATTGTAAGCTCAAGATGGTTGTAAAGATTATGCCTACCCCTTAAACTACCAGAAAGATCTGTTGGTTCAATAAGCTCTACACCCTGAGTATGGAGAGTATTAAGTTCCCCAAGAACCTCTGTATTTTTCAGATTATCAAGCCTCTTGACTTTGCCCTCTGCTTCTGCACGCATATTTTTCTTTACCCTTTCTACAACTTCATTAGGGCTTACTGCAATATACTTTATTGGCTTGCCAAGCTTCATCACAATAAATCCTTTTTTCTCAAGAGATTCCAAAACATCATAGCTTCGTGATCGCGGTACATTTGCAATATCACTAAGCTCTCCTGCTGTTGATACCCCTCTTGAAAGAAGCGCTGCCCATATCTTTACCTCATAAAGGTTCAATGAAAAATACCGTCTTAGTTTGCTCAAAAATTCTTCTTTTACAATCATAATTAAACCCCCTCTTTTTTTTAAATTATTTGTTATTAACCTATGATTAAAAACCACTCATATTAAAATGTTGTGGTTTTTCCATTGAGGGATATAAGTTCACTGCAAGATGATAAACCTAATTTATTACGTCTCAGTAAGACTTATGTTATTATGATAAACCACCGAAGTATATAAAGATTTGCATAATGGGTAAATGGAAAGTCTGCTATCCAAAGAGCACCAAAATCATCAGTCAAAACTTCTTCCTTACTCTTATCTTACTCGTTGCGAGGGGACACAGAGCCTTCTAAAAACACATCCAAATTACTTGGAGAGAAGAGCTCTCTAAGTTACTTGAAAGACAGAGCCTTTTAAGTTAGTTGGATAGCAAAGCTATCTAACTTCTTAATGAACAGTTGGTGAGTGAAACTCACTAACTTATTAATGAGCTCCGCTCATCAATATCTGTTCATCAATATACGCTCATCAAGATTTGAAGATGACTTGGAAAACAAAGTTTTCTAAGTCCTTAGTAAGCTTTGCTTACCAAGGCTTGTGCTCCGTTACACCTGAGTTATTACATACATTTTACGAAAGTTATATATAACTCAAAGATTAAATCCATCCAGGTGTTATTGATGCATGCAGAAAAAACAGCAAATATCCTTGATTTTAGGCAATCAAGAGATATCCTGCAAACATATTCAATCCCATTACCTGGATCTGAAATCGCCAGGACGCAACATGAAGTTATGCAGATATCAAGAAAGATAGGCTACCCCATATCAATGAAAATTGTTTCTCCAGATATTTCCCATAAAAGCGATGTAGGGGGTGTAGAAACCAAAATAAATAATGATAAAGACGCTGAAAAAGCATATGCAAATATATTGCGCAATATTAAAAAAAATACACCTAGCGCAAGAATAACAGGAGTTCTCATACAGAAGATGTTTTCAGGCACAGAGATTATTATTGGAATGAAAAGGGATCAGCAATTTGGTCCAGTTATTCTTTTTGGGCTTGGCGGAATATTTGTGGAAATAATGCAGGATGTTGCAATGCGGATAGCGCCTGTAAAAATCGATGATGCAATAGAAATGATAAAGGAGATAAAAGCATACCCAATTCTTAAAGGTGCAAGGGGAACCAAGCCAGCAGAAATAAGAAAGATAGCTGAGATTATCATAAAAGTATCAGAACTCAGCATAAAAGAAAAGTCAATAAAAGAGATTGACCTTAATCCAATCATTATAGAGGGAAAAGAAATAAATATTGTAGATATTAGAATTATAAAATAACGAGGAAAAAAGGTAGAATATGACACAGCAAAAAAACAAGGAAAAAACAGAATCCTTGGATATGCTATTCTCACCAAGATCAATTGCAGTGATTGGAGCTTCAAGAAACACAGCAAGTGTGGGATATGGAATTGCGAAAAATCTTATAGAAGGCTGTGCATTTAAATGCAAATACTGCAACCCTTTCGAAGGAAAAATCTACCTTATCAATCCAAAAGCAGAAAAAATTCTTGGAAGGAAATGCTATAATAATATTGATGAAATAGAAAAGATAGATCTCGCAATAATTGTAGTACCTGCGCATGTTGTGGAATCAGTAGTTATTGACTGCGCAAGAAAAAAAGTTGGAAGCATGATAATAATCTCCGCAGGGTTTGCCGAAACAGGAAATCAAGGCAAGGCATTGCAAGATAAAATAACTGCAATAGCCTCAGAAGCAGGCATCCCATTAGTAGGTCCAAACTGCCTGGGCATAATAAGACCAGCC